>NZ_JAAHHZ010000161.1:0-12461 GCF_010672005.1 Moorena sp. SIO4A5
CCAAAATTTCTTGGAGCCTTCTGACCCCAGCCTGTCGATTGAGACCATACATCCCGATGAAGAACTCCTTACCTCCCCAGCGGGCAACTATATCCTCGCTGCGAAACTTTTGCCGCAAGATTTGTCCTAACCGCTTAAGCATTCTATCTCCCATCACATGACCATATTGCTCATTCACCTGTTTTAAGTTGTTTAAATCCAATAAGGCATAGCAAAGAGGTTGATGGTAGCGTTGGGATAAACGCAGTAATCGATTAAATTCTATGGTAGATTGACGACGATTAGCCACACCAGTTAATTGGTCAGTTTCTCCTAAACTACGGAGCAGTTTGGTACGCTCTAGACGATGGAAAACACGGGTGACTAACTCGGATTTCGTTATCGGTTTAAAGATATAGTCATCAGCTCCAGCTTCATAAATGCGGTGAATTGTTTCAGAGTCTTGGTGTTCACAAAGCAATAGGATAGGTAATCCATGCCAGATCCGATCAATGCGCACAACTTGGCACAGTTCAATCCCATTGAATTGGGGCATGTCTAAATCCAAGATCAGTAGATCAGGTCCTGTCGCTTCGAGCTGTTCCCAAAATTGATCGGGTTCTTCTAAGGTAGTAATCTGCACTCCTAAAGGTTGTAGGAAGTGTCGTATACTTTCGAGCACTAGGGGATCATCGTCTACTGCCAGGACTTTGGCGGTGGAAGGTCTAGCTTGATTTAAGACATCTTCAACGGTTTCTAGTAACTGTATTGGGGTAACGGGTTTGGATAAAAACGCCCGTCCTCCCTGACGAGCAACCTCAACGCGATCGCTAAACCGATTTTGCTGTGTAGAAACGATTACTGGGATTTGAGGGTATTGGTTCTGGAAATATTTTAGGAGTGCCATTCCGACCTCTGGATCATTGGGAAACATCAACTCCAGTAGAACAACATCAGGTACTTCTTGATCCATGACAAATCTGGCTTCCCTGGGATCTAGGACAACTTTTACTTGCATATCCCAATTTACTGCTTCTCTTTCCAACTGTTGTGTCAGTTGCACCTCTCCATCGATAACTAAAATCAAGGGAAGCTTTTTTGGGAATTGCTCGGGTGCCAGGGGTTCTGATCTACCATCCTTGGTTAGTTCAGACTCTTTTAAGACAGTAATGGTTGGATTATCTTCCAACTCACTAATGACATCACCAGAGAATGCTGATGGAGGTTGCTGGAGTTCTTCAGACAGAAGTGCTACCAAAGATGCCAGATTTTGAATATTAGTTGGGGAGGTTAGCTGCTGTAATTGAGGACTAGGCAATTCTATTTGGTTGTCATAGTTCCTGCGTCTTGACCGATATCTAAGTTTACCGGAGTTCCTTGTCTTGGTTATACTGACGAACTGTAGCCAGTACTCAATAGTTTGGGCTAGCCGTGATCCTTCCACTAAGCCAAACTTATCTAAAGCTCTAACCAGCTTGTGGACTTGCTGCTGGGCTTGTTTTCGCAGCTCCTCAGTAAGATGTCCGGCTTCGAGAGCATTAACCGCCTGTTCTACAGTGGCAAACTGACGCCACATGGTTCCTTTAGAAAGCTCCCAAGGCTGATTGAACCTGGTTGGGGTTGGTTTGATTTTCTTTCTCTTGCTCCTCGGTAAGCTCTTGAGGCGATAGCCCATACCATAGACAGTTTCAATCATATCATCAGCTTCAACACTCTTGAGCTTGCGCCTTAACCCCTTAACATGTGCCCTAACTGTTTCTGGTGAAGGAGGGTCTTCAAATGACCACAGATGTCCGAGAATGAAACTCTGACTAAATACTCGGCGCGGATGGCTCAAGAATAGTTCTAGAAGACCGTATTCCTTTGGTGAGAGATGGAGCAGTTGACCTTTATAAGTTACTTCACAGGTACTCGGGTCTAGGCAGACATCACCCCATTCCAGTAGCCTTAATCCAGAAACACTGTGGTGACGCAGTAATGTCCTAATCCGAGTCAAAAGATCCTTGGCTGTAAAGGGTTTAACAATATAATCATCAGCTTCAGCATTAAGCTTGACTTGCTCAGCAGTAGCTGCTTGAGAAAGCAACAGCAAAATCCCTCTATCGTAGCTTGCCTTCCGTAGTCGCTTACACAAGCTGATACCATCACACAAGCTGATACCATCGATCTTGGGGAAATCCACTTCCAGCACAATCAGGTCATAGGTAAAGGCTTGAGCATACTCCCAACCCTCTTCCCCATCTCCAGCAATATTTACAATATAATTCTGCTCTCTCAACACTTTACTCAAGGTTAGAGCTAGAGCATTGTCATCCTCTACCAGCAAAAGTCTCATGAACAATCCTGCTGTAAGCCTAGTCCTTTACAAATTTTGGATAAACACAGAACACTCAAAAATATACCTCTTTTGACAGATGCTATATGTAATTTCTTGATATGCGTTCATCACTATTTGGGTTTTACCATTAGTAACGGCTAGTTGCACTGGATCATCTCAAAATTATGTAAAGAGTGTGTAAAGATTGTGTCAAATTGAGAAGTGATTCTTCCCTCTCTTGGTGGGCTTTCACGCTTAGCTTTCAAAAAGCGCGAGGTCGCACCCCATCTTTGATCGCAACGCGCGGATCAGCTGCTTTACCACTCCTTTAATGAAAGGGTGGCGATCAAGCCTCTGTTCTTCGAGAACACTAGTCCAGAAGTAGTAGGGGGAATTATTAACAGAAGCTACAGGTAGAATTGCTGCCTAAGTTCTGCTAGGGTTGGCATTATCTACCCTACTACTAACCTAAGTTGCTAGTTATCAAAAAACACCTCAAAATGGCTTAAAGACACCAAAACCTAGTATCGCTAGGGCGTGTCATCAAATAGGTATCAATTTAGTTTAGAATCGGTAGCTGTAGAGAGTTTAGTCAATCAGGAGCTGTGCTATCATGATACGCCGCTATGCTTTGCGTCTCGGACCAGTGGGAACGGATAAAAGACCTACTACCAGGGCGAAAAGAGACGGTAGGAGTAACAGCTAAAGATAATCGATTGTTTGTTGAAGCTGTGTTGTACCGCTATCGAGCTGGGATTCCCTGGCGGGACTTACCGGAAAGATTTGGTGATTTTCGAGTTGTTCATACCCGTTTTAGTCGATGGGCAAAGCGCGGGGTGTGGCAACAGGTGTTTGAGGCCTTAGCCGACGATGCGGACAACGAATACGCCATGATTGACTCGACTATTGTGCGTGCTCACCAGCACAGTGCTGGGGCTAAAGGGGGGATGGGTCAACCGAAGCCATCGGTCGTAGTAAAGGTGGATTGAGTACCAAGATTCATGCCCTAGTCGATGCCTTGGGCAATCCCCTCAGTTTTCACTTGACCCCGGGACAAGCATGTGACCTCGATGGAGCTGATGTCCTGCTTAAAGATTTGGCTGCTGATACACTGCTGGCTGACAAGGGATATGATGCTGATCAGCGCGTGATTGAGCGACTCCAACAACAGGGAAAAACAGCCGTTATTCCGCCCAAGCGCAACCGTACTATTGCTCGTGAGTATGACAGACATTTGTACAAAGCACGACATCTGCGCCACGAATTTCTTTGCCCGACTCAAGCAATATCGAGGGATTGACCTTTGGTCACGCTTCGCGAACGCGACGCGCTACGATAAGCGAGCCAAGAACTTTCTAGGAGCAATTTATCTGGCTGCTGCCGTAATCTGGCTTAATTGATGACACGCCCTAGATCCTAAATTTAGATTTTACGGCGATCAGCCCACACTCTAACCATTAGGGTGAGTGTGGGAGATGTCACATTTAATGATATATTGTACTAGCACTATTAATGCTTGAATCACAGAATCTCGTTGATTGGCATTGAGGCTGACCATCGGGGGTCGATTGCTTTCATCCACAAAGCCCAATGCGATCGCTATATCCTCTTCTGACCAAGCTCCATCACAATCGACATGGGTTAGACCAATCACTAGGGGAATTTTTACACGCTGTTGCATAAAACTGAGCAGGCGACGGGAAGAGCTAAACTGACTGGGACGATGGGCATCAACAAGGAGTATGTAAGCATGGGCTTTCCGAATCAGGATGTCCCACATGAAATCAAAGCGAGACTGTCCTGGAGTACCATATAAATGTAGCGCCATATCTCGAGCAAATTGCAAACGCCCAAAGTCCATCGCTACTGTAGTTTTTTGCTTAATTTTAGTTGTCACGTCCGTTGCTAGGCAATCTGTATCCACTACATCGATTTCGCTAACCGAGCGAATGAAAGAGGATTTTCCAGCACCCACGGCACCGGTCACAACTAGACGCATAATTTCCACGCTTATTTGCTGTTAGCCGTTCTGAAGCAGAATCGGAAACACGACAACATTATTGTCAACCACTGGATTAGGATTACCATGCTCTGATTGCATAAAAACTACCATTAACTCCAAAAACTACCTAGCTGTTATTACCTCCTTAAGAAACCAAGTAAGTGTTGCACAAAGCGATTGCTCAGCTCTTGAGGATTGTCCTCCTCAGTTCGATTTGCCCCAACGGCGACTGGCTCTAATCCCTGTGATTGCCAATAGTTCTGTTGATATGAAGTAAGCATAGGCACTTCTGCGACTAAACCCACGCTAATCAGCCGGAAGGATATCTGTTGAACCGTTTCCAGAGACTTCCCCAACCGAGTTGCAATATCAGTGAGGGGAATCGACCCATTGGCTAATTTCCAAACTCCAGCTTCCATTGGGTCTAGCCCTAACTGGCGATGACCCACCATCGCCCTAGATAGTGCGGAGGTTGTCTCAGGTAGCTTGTCTGCTAATCCAGTCCAATCTGGTAGAGCTCGCAGACCAATTAGAGTTGCTTTGGTAGCTGAGATGCTTAAACCCGTCATTTCTATCGTGGGCAAGGTTGCCTTAGAGTCAAACCTAAATTTAGCATCTTTGAGCCTGAATAAGCCACAAACTGAGCGTATAACCTGGGCATGAAATAGTAGTCTCAACTGCTCTGGATGCATAAATCCCTTAGTCTTCAAGTACAGACCAATAGGTTTATTCGCCGGACATCGATTTACCTGTTCATTAATTACCTCAGGGCTCAGCCAACCCCGCTGACACATCATTTTCAGCAGGCATTGGTGATCCAGACGATGGCTAACTGCCAAGATCCGACCTTGGCGCAGTAGAATATGTCGAGCTTTTATTTCTTGACTATGCCTACTTAGCTTGAATCGGAGGGTTAGTAATCCAGTTTTGTTTCCCTGATCGAGGAACTGAAACAATTCTGGGAGGGAAAATTCCGCTAAAGAACTCGTGATAGCCATTACTTGTCAATAATAAATCAATTAACCTATTACTAGGCTTAAATTTATTGATAGTCACATCACCTAATTAATAATCTCTTTTTTTTATCCATTTTTTGGGATTTTATAGTAAAGTTATTAAATTTTAATTATTTTACAATACATTTATAACCATTGGGTTAGTAATTCCCTAAGTGTAAAGTAAAAAATTTATATCTTATGACTGATGCGTCAAATGAAGATATAAGCATCAGAGAGGAGAGGTTCAGCAGGGTTTCTGACATTGGCAATCTGACATTGGCAATAGGCTTAACTCAAACCTGGCGCTTAGATAGCTTTGCAAGTATAGCAACTTCCAGTTAAGACCATAGGTATCTTGAGTTACCTAAAATCAAAAGGATTTCTTAAATTATTCAAATAACAGTGAGCATTTTTACGAAAAATCATAGCAAATAATACATTATATTGAACTATCTGTCAAGATGAAATTCACCCACCCTACTCGAATATCAAGTCTGGTTGAATACCCATAATTAAGGGGCGGGGGCGCCGGGAGGATGGGGAGTGTAGGGAGATGGGGAGATGGCCAGATGGGGAGATGGGGGAGGTTTTTATTAAGGGTAATTATCCCGACATGATATAAGCAGTGGCAACCTTTCATATCTTTGCTGTGGCACTTTAACTAGAGTTTTGTTTCATAAATTCCTGGTATGGAATGGTGAGGCTCTAAGGCTGCCTTCAACTCTGGAATCACCCGCTTGATTTCCAGCATCAGCACCCCCTGTTTAGCTGCCTTGGTGGCTAAGACTAATAGAACAGCATACTCGCCACAGTTGGTTAGTATGCCATAACCTTTATTACCTTCTACGAAGATGCGGTCTAGAATGCCTCTGGACAATTCCGAGCCAATCCGTTCACCTAGGGATAACATAGCAGCTGACATGGCTGATACTCGTTCTTCATCCATCTCGCTCGGTAAACTGGATGCTATAGGCAGTCCATCAGGAGAAACTAAAGCAGCTCCTTGAACCTCACTGGTGCTGGTGACAAAATTTTGGATAATGGTCTCCAGCTTGGCGGTATTAATGGTCATGGTTATCCATTCCTCATCAAAACGTTACTGCTCAATCGAGTTTGTGGAAAATAGAGTGATAGGGAAAGTCTAGCCAATTATCAAGGTCTAGTTGCCATACTCGGTCGTTGCAGTAAATTCGTCGGAGATCTGGCTTGGGTTAGGATATCAGGAACTATAGCCCAAAGGTACACAGAACCTATGAAACCTTTTCCCCCATATCAGGAAGCCTAGTGTCAGACTATGGCCTAGACTCGGGTCAAATGAGCTATAATTCAGACTTTGTGGTGGCTGAAATTGCCTGGGTCGGCTTACTGGCGGGGGATTTTAATCCTAGTAAAGTGCCTGTAAAACAGGAAATATCATCCGTGAGGGTGAGAATCTAAGACCATAACGCGCCAGGGTTTAGCCTGATAAGTAAATTAATTCAACCAGTATTATAGACAAAGACTATGCGAACTCATTATTGTGGTCAACTCCGAAGCCAGCACATTGGTGAAACTGTTACCCTCTGCGGCTGGGTGTCCAGACGTCGCGACCATGGAGGTGTGATCTTCTTGGACCTACGGGATATTCGTGGTGTTGTCCAAATTGTTAGTGACCCTGAGCGTACCCCCGATTCCTATCAAGATGCCGATCACCTGCGCAATGAATATGTAGTGAAGGTTACCGGACGAGTTACTAAGCGTCCTGACGAGTCCCTTAATCCCAAATTGCCTACTGGCGAGGTAGAAATTTACGCTCTCTACATTGAACTGCTCAATAAAGTGCGTAAGCAGTTGCCATTTCAGGTGTCCAGTGCTGATACTGAGTCAGTGCGAGAAGACTTACGGCTGAAGTATCGCTATTTGGACTTAAGACGCGATCGCATGAGCAAAAACCTGCAACTGCGCCATCAAGTGATTAGAGGAATTCGCCGTTACCTGGAAGATGAACAAGGCTTCATCGAAGTGGAAACCCCAGTGCTAACTCGTTCCACTCCCGAAGGTGCTAGAGACTATCTTGTCCCCTCCCGTGTTAATCCGGGTCAGTGGTACGCTCTGCCCCAATCCCCCCAATTGTTTAAGCAGCTGTTGATGGTATCGGGTATGGATCGATACTACCAGATTGCCCGATGTTTCAGGGATGAAGACCTCAGAGCTGACCGACAGCCAGAGTTTACCCAGTTGGACATGGAAATGTCGTTTATGTCCCAAGAGGAAATTCTCCAGCTTAATGAGACATTAGTATTTCACATTTTTAAAACAGTCAAAGGTATTGATATCCCCAGACCATTCCCCCGCCTCACTTACGCTGAAGCCATGGAACGCTACGGAAGTGATAAACCCGATACTCGCTTTGGCTTAGAACTAGTCAATGTCTCTGATTTGATGAAAGATTCTGGCTTCAAAGTCTTTTCGGGTGCAGTAAAGACTGGGGGTGTAGTCAAAGTTCTACCTATTCCTGGTGGTAATGAAGCTATATCGAATGTCCGGATTAAACCAGGGGGTGACTTATTCAAAGAAGCAAGCGAAGCTGGTGCTAAGGGGATAGCTTACATCCGGGTGCGAGAAGGAGGTGAAATTGATACCATCGGGGCGATTAAGGATAACCTAAGTGATAGCCAAAAACAGCAGTTATTAGAGGCAACTGGTGCTACTGCTGGTCATTTGCTGCTGTTTGGTGCTGGTTCAGCTGACATTGTCAATAAAACCCTCGACCGGTTACGACTTGTAATTGGTCAAGAATTGGGATTAATTGATTCAACAAAAATTAACTTACTCTGGGTAACAGATTTCCCGATGTTTGAGTGGAATGCGGATGAAAAGCGTTTAGAAGCACTGCACCACCCATTTACAGCTCCTCATCCTGATGACTTAGATGATTTGAAAACGGCTCGGGCTCAAGCCTATGACTTAGTATGGAACGGGGTAGAAATCGGTGGTGGTAGTCTCCGGATATACCAGCCAGAGATTCAGCAACAGGTTTTTGAAGCTATTGGCTTGTCCGAAGAGGAAGCTCACAGTAAGTTTGGGTTTCTGCTGGAAGCCTTTGACTATGGTGCCCCTCCTCACGGTGGGATTGCTTATGGTTTGGATCGGCTAGTAATGCTATTAGCTGGGGAAGAATCTATTCGCGATGTGATTGCTTTCCCGAAAACCCAACAAGCACGTTCTTTGCTAACCGATGCTCCAGGTGTTGTGGATGATAAACAGTTAAAAGAGTTGTACGTAGCTTCTACCTATCACGATGAAGTATGAAGTATGAAAGTATGACTTATGAAGTTTTCATCCTTGATCTTGGTTAGAAGAGCGATCGCTTGGAGGTTCATTTAACCATGCCAGTGCCGCACCGCCAACTTCTGATAGAATACTGATCAAACGATACAAGGCAACGGAACTCAGCACCAGTGCCGGAGCAAAGTCATGCTCTAGTAAACCCACTGCAGTGGCTTCAAATACCCCAACTCCCCCTGGTGCCCCTGGGACAATTAAGCCCAACAGCCAAGCTACACTAAACCCACTAAGCAACAGGGGGAGTTGGCTGGGGCTGATTGGACTTAAGGCTAACAGGGTAAGCAAAAAGCCTAAACCTCGCAATCCCAAAAAGCCCAATTCCCCCAACAATGGTAGGATTGGGTAGCGCTTGACCCGGATAATCTGATCTTCATCTGATTCAATGCTTTTCTTCTTGCCTGTTAATTGAGCTAAATACTGTAGGCATGGGTTTAAACACCAAGGATGAATCAGTATCAGTACAGCAAACAGAATTGGGAGTTGAATGATCCGGCTGGCCAAAGGAGAGCTGATCAAAGCCAGCAATAAAGCACCTACTGCCATCATGGGAGGTTCCATTAACACACTCAGAGTAGCTACTCCCAATGGAACTCCTGCTGTTTTAGCTGCCCAGATCCGACCATAGAAGTGCCAAACGTTACCTGGTAGATATTTGGCAATGTTAACCTTCAGATAGATCCGGATACACCATCCAAGCCCTGGTTGTTGGTCGAATTCCCGGAGCATCCAATGCCAAACCCAGCCAGTCCAGGTGTGGGCTAGCAATGTCACGCCAACAGCGATCCCTAAACAAGTCCATCCAGAAGTGCTGATCCGAATCGCTAGCACTTCTTGCCAGTTGTCTTTCAAGGCTTTTGCTAAGAAGAATAATGTCCCACCTAAGATTGCCCAGCGTAGGTAAGGTTTTAGGGGTGATAGGACTCGCTTAATCGCTACATTCATTGACTATCTATTCTAACATTTTTACAAAGTAATACGACACTTAGAAGATATCACAAATGACAGACAAAGAATGAGAGTGATAAAATGCTAAAAACTCAATTCGGTTACTAATAGTTAAAAATATATATTTTAAATATAGCATTGTTTATAAAAATTTAGAATTGATCAGCAGTGTCATCGAGTAAGCGTGTTTACACCAAGTTTGGTTGTTACTAGGTCACTATTGCAACGGTTTTTTGCCCAAGAGGATTGAGCGTTGACAGTTGACGGTTAAAAGTCAAATTCAAGGATAGTCTTACCAGTAAATTACATCTTTAAGCGGCAACTTAGTATTAGACTCGCTTACACTCGAAAGCAAGGGGCTTTGTAGCAGTAGCATCACTATGCCAGAAAACATGTCGGACAAGCCATCGTTCCAAAACAAGTCAAATGAGAAAGCTTTGGAACCAGAATAAAACTTGGTCATGGGGTTGTGGGGAAAATTCACCTCACAGTTTCACGACGGAAAATCAACCTCACAGTTTCAAGACAAGTATTACCAAAGCTTAGTCTACGGTTTTCGTGACTTGAAGACAGTAGTGTTGAACACAAGGCTATCAAGGTTGGATTTCGAGCAGGTATTTGTCCCCCTAAGATTCGCTACAAAAATTCCAGGTAATAGACCATTACCTAAGACAAACTCCCATCAATCTCAGATCAGTCCGGAAATTTGGGATTTTATCGCCAAAATACCTAAAAGACGAGCCTATCGACATTTGGCAATCATTGCCCCCCCAGGATCAGGAAAAACCACTACCTTGCAGCATTTGACCCTGACCTATGCCAACAATGCTCACCGCCAGTATAAAGCGCCAAAACTAATTCCTATACTGGTATATTTGCGGAATAGTTGCGATCGCATTACTAGTGAGCAAAAACCTAACTTGGCACAGCTAGTTACGAAACAAGTTGAGGAAGGGTCATTACCAGGATTGGGTCAATCCGCAGGCTTGGAACAACCTCCTGCTAATTGGTTTCGGGATCAGTTAGAAAATGGCAAATGCTTAGTGATGTTGGATGGGTTGGATGAAGTAGCTGATCCGGATCAGCGTCAGCAGGTGAGTCAATGGGTTAACCAGCAGATGCAAACCTATCCCCAAACTGCTTTTATCTTGACATATCGTCCCCAGGGCTATCGTACTACACCAGGGTCACAGGTCGAAACGGTGTTAGAAGTACAACCATTTAATTTCAACCAAATTCAGCAATTTCTTCAGGGCTGGTATCAACAAACTCAGATTAGTGGGATTTAAACAATAAAAAGAGTAAAATAAGGCTATAATACTTATCATACAGTAATTTTACGTCGAAATAACCGACCTGAGAGAAACCACTCCCTCCGCCATGCCCCCGTGCTTTGAGAAATGGTGTAAACGTTTCGACGATTGCTTCATGCGCCAAAGCCCAAAAAACCGGATTTAGACATTATTTAGGGGGATTATTAGGGGAAAGCGAGAGGAAAAACCTGACACAGATGGCAAATAATGCAGTAGGTGTAGTTTACAGCCGATTACACCATTTCTTGACTGATGCCCCTTGGGATGCCGTTAAGATCAATGAACGCCGTTTACAAGTGATGAACAAATGTTCAAGGGACCCGAATCAAGGGAGGGTTTGCCTTGATTTTGGATGACTCTGGACATAGAAAAAGTGGTAACTTGACGCTTCGGAGTGGGAAGGCAGTATCTAGGAGAAATCGGTAAGACAGACAATGGAATAGTCATCTCCCACAACCCATATTTATGATGGCAAAAAAAGCTTACCATTAGACCTAGAATTATATCAGCACGCCACTTCACTAGCTTTGGGAAAGAAAGATGAGGAATTTCAGAAGAAGCCTGACTTGGGAATAGAGTTAATTGACCGGAGTAAGGCTCGGGGGTATCGTCCAGGAATCGTCTTAATTGATGCCGGTTATGGCAACAATACAACCTTTATCAAAAAATTGGAAGAAAGGAAGCTAAAGTATTTAGGAGGGGTCGCTAAAAATGCGCCAAAGGCGCACGCTACGCGAACGGAAAGTTATTATTAAAACTGAATCAGACATTGAAGTAAAAATTACGGATGAATTAGCGAAAAGCCTCTCCTAAGATGATTTTGAGGAAGTTCATCTCAACGAACGAGCAACCGAAAAGTGTTTGGGTGGCAACATTAAATGCCAAGCTGTCTCGTCTAGAAGGAGAAAGAACATTTGCTATCGTAGGAGATGCAAGTTCAATTGAAGAGGCGACAGACATTGATGATTTTATCACTAATGTTGATTCATATAAAGTAACAGCACAGTGGGTTATAACGACTTACTCTCAAAGAAATTGGGTAGAAGTATTCTATCGGGAAGCTAAGGGATGGCTCGGCTTGAGAGAATACCAAGTCAGAGATAAAAGAAGTCTGATTCGCCATTTTATCCTAGTCTTCTGTGCCTACACTTTTATTCTTTGGCACAAGTTAACTGGAGGACTACAAAGACGCTGGGCTAATCAACCTTGGCCAAAGGCCACGCTACGCGAATGAATACTTTTCCTGAGGCTCTAGAAGCTTTTCGTACTGCCATGTCTTTCCGTTTCTTTAATTGGTTGACCCAAAACCGAGACGTATTTGCCTTTTATAAAGCGAGTAAGGGCTTTATTTGGGGTTGATTTTTGTTTAAGTCCCACTAGCGCCAATTGTCGATTTCTCAATGAGTACCATTGGTCAACCCGTGAAATGATTCGACAGGTGCGACAAGGGGTTATATCAAATCCGGTTAAATAGTTATCGTTAAGCCTTGGCTGCCTGCCACCAATGAAAATGGGTCAGACCACGAATGAAGTCGCACTGCTTGAGTAAAACACAACAGCGAGCGCAAATTATCTGCTCC
>NZ_JAAHHZ010000162.1:0-12377 GCF_010672005.1 Moorena sp. SIO4A5
AATAAGCTGAGGTTAGGTCACAGGCTGGAAGCCTGTGCCACAGTGCTTTTGAATAAAATAAGCTGAGGTTAGGTCACAGGCTGGAAGCCTGTGCCACTTTGAGGTGCTTTTGAATAAAATAAGCTGAGGTTAGGTCACAGGCTGGAAGCCTGTGCCACTTTGAGGTGCTTTTGAATAAAATAAGCTGAGGTTAGGTCACAGGCTGGAAGCCTGTGCCACAGTGCTTTTGAATAAAATAAGCTGAGGTTAGGTCACAGGCTGGAAGCCTGTGCCACTTTGAGGTGCTTTTGAATAAAATAAGCTGACCACTGACCACTGACCACTGACTACTGACTACTGACCACTGACCACTGACCGCTTACTGGTATTGAAAATTTTCTGCATAATCCTTGGTAGTTCGCCCGATAAGTCTATAGATACTTAGAAATCGGCGTTGCTGAATTAAGGAATGAATGCGGGATCATCTGGTTTTGGTCAAGCCCCCTAAATCCCCCGAGCGAGGGATTGCTCGCTCGGGGGACTTTGAGAGTTTTGTTCCCCCCAAAATTGGGGGGTTAGGGGGGCAAAACCATACCCATAATCAGCAACGCCTAGAAATCAGCTATTAGCACGCTGAATGCTTACCTTGTAACCTTTATAATCGGGTGTTAATCGATGTCACAGAAAAAGGATACCGTTACTGGTGATCAGCCGAAACAAATTATTTCTCAGACTTACCGCTATCAGTCCGAATACTACCATAACCGTCACCCATTAACCAATCGTCAAAGGCCAACCATTAACCGTCAAGGCTCAACCATTAACCGTTACCCAATCTCCGTAAACCGTGAAGAGCAAACCATTAACCGTCAGCCATTTATAGGTGATCCTAATGTGTTTTGGTTTTCAGAAATGGGCAGTGAGTGGAGTGGGACGATTAGAGAAGCGTGCTGGGAAACGATTAAGGAACCAATTGAAGAACAGGAGGATTTATCTAGGGATGAGAAAGGTGCTTCTACAATTGTATCAGCTTTGGCTTTATTGGGGATGATTGCTCTGGCTCTTATTTAAAGAATACATAAAAATCCTAATTGTTCTCCTTAAGGGAATTTCTCATCTGGTCTATAAGAGCACTAACATCTTTATATTCCTGAGCGATGATATCATCTTCAGGCAGATTTTCGATGTCGAAGTTCTGATCTAGCCTTTGCTGAATTTCCTCCAACTTTTCAATTCCCTTACGAACTCCTGGCTCTCCGCTTAGAGCTAATACATCTTGAGCATATCTACGGGTTAGTTCACTAAATAGCTCTTCAAATTCTTTGTTTCCTTGATAGTTGTTTTGATTTTGCTCAAATAGATTGATAGCTTTTTATAAGCTGTATAAATCTCTGTCTTTTATAAGTTTATAAATTGTCAATAAAACTTTCACTTGAGCTTCAATACTCAAACTCAATATCTGAGGGGGTGACATGAGCCCTGAAAAGCTTAGTAGATAAGGCTTTGATGCCAGTTCTCTTAGCAAAGATAAACTGGCCAATTGACCCTACGAATGATTTTATGGAAGCTCAAACCCTTATAACTACGTTCAAGGTCAGGCCAAAACAGCATGTATCTTTTTGTAACAGATCGGCTGAACGTACTACCCAGTAAGGATTTTAGCTTGCATGTCACCCCCTCAGACTCAATATATATCCAACAATACGTCTAAACCTACCAGTTGGACTTATTATTGCTGGAGACTCTAGTAATTTTAGCCAATCTGAGATTGACTGAGGTCTTCGCTTTTGCTCTAATTCCATACCTTGGAGAATGGCTCTTCTCAATGTTTTGTTGGTGACGAAGTTTTCCACATCTTGTTTTTGAGGGTCTCTTTTATATCTTTTTAGTTCATATTCCCGGTCTCTGCTACTAACTGGTTGGCGTCCGGTTAACAAGAAATATAAGGTAGCGGATAAGGCATAGATATCAAGGGGTGGGCCTGCTCTAAACCGGCGTAGTTGTTGCTCGGGTGGAGCATAATCTTCGGACCATTGTTTTGTTAGCTCTATTGTCCGGTCAGGAACAAATTCCCGGGAGATCCCAAAATCAATGAGGATTGCTTCGTCGCTTCCATGTCTTACCATAATATTACTAGGCTTGACATCTCTATGAATCAACTTAACCTTATGCATTGCTGCCAATGCATCGCCAACTTGCTGAATATATTTGATGGCTTGTTCCTCTGGAATTCCATTCCCTGGTTGAGTGAGTCTGTGTAGGTTCTCTCCTTCGATATAGTCCATCACGATGCAAGGACGTTTTATTGTTGGTTCATAGAAGTACTCTATGAATTTAACAATATGGTTATGGTTAAATTGGTTGAGTCGCTTCGCTTCATCTTTAAATTTTTATTCTCTTTGGCTTCGTTGATTATTGGGTAGTTCTTCTCTTCCAATTTTTATGGCAACAATCTCTTCCTGACCATCGGGTAAGTGACGAGTGGCTTGGTAAGTCGTTCCAAAGCCTCCCTTTCCTAATTCACGTTGGATGGTATAGTCGCCGTCTTTCAGAGAATCTCCTGGTTGTAACTTTATCATTGGGTTATTTTAATTGAATTCATTGCTTTAGCGAATCTTATAACTTAGTAGATGATTAGCGGACTCTAACTTTACGATAGTCTTTTATTTGATATGATTTATACATTTGTAGTTCAAGCTAATTGTTACTATTAAGAGAATTTCTCATCCTCTTTATAAGAGCGGTAACATCTTTGTATTCCTGAGCAATTTTATCATCTTCCGGCAGACTTTCGATGTCGAAGTTATCATCCAGCCTTTGCTGAATTTCCTCCAGCTTTTCAATCCCCTTACGAACTCCTGGTTCTCCGCTTAGAGCTAATACGTCTTGAGAATATCTACGGGTTAGTTCACTAAACAGTTCTTCAAATTCTTTTTCTCCTTGATAGTTGTTTTTATTTTGCTCAAATAGCTTGAGGACTTCTTTGAAGTTGTCTACATCTTTGTTTTGTTTGAGTTTATAAATTGCCGATAAACCTTTGTCTTCAAGTTTCGTCCATTCATCACTGGTACTTGTGGGATTATCTGAATTAGATGGATTATCTGAATTAGATGGATTATCTGAATTAGATGGATTATCTGAATTAGATGGATTATGTATCAATGGAATGACAACAGCAGCTAATAGCAGCAAAACGAATATAACTCCAATCACCCATCTTGAAATATCAGTTATATTCCTTGGTGAAATCTCAGTTCGATTCCTTTCTTGTGAAGGCTCTAGTAATTTTAGCCACTCTAAGATTGACTGAGGTCGTTTACCTGGATTTAATTCCATCCCTTGGAGAATGGCTCTTCTCAAATTTTCGTTACTGACGAAGTTTTCTGCATCTTGTTTTTGAGGGTCTGGTTTATATATGTTGACTTCATCTTCCCTGTCTCTGGTATTAACTGGTTCGCGTCCGGTTAACAAAAAATAGAAGGTGGCGGATAAGGCATAGATATCAACTTGTGGACCTGCTCTAAAGCGGCGTAGTTGTTGCTCCGGTGGAGCATAACGTTCCGACCATTGTCGCGTTAGCTCTATTGTCCGGTCGGTAACAAATTCCCGGGCAATCCCAAAATCAATAAGGACTGCTTCGTTTCGATTTCTTGCTATAATATTACCAGGCTTGACATCTCTATGAATCAAATTAACCTGATGCATTGCTACCAAAGCATCGGCAACTTGCAGAATATATTTGATAGCTTGTTCTTCTGGAATTCCATTCCCTAGTTTAGTGAGTTTTTGTAGGGTCTCTCCCTCAATATATTCCATTACCAGGCAAGGACGGTTTATTGTTGGTTCATAGAAGTACTCTATGAATTTAACAATATGGTTATGGTTAAATTGGTTGAGTCGCTTCGCTTCATCTTTAAATTTTTCTTCTCTTTGGCTTCGTTCATTATCGCTTAATTCATCGTTTCCAATTTTTATGGCAACAATCTCTTCCTGACCATCGGGTAACTTAAGAGTGGCTTGGTAAGCTGTTCCAAAGCCCCCCCTTCCTAATTCACGTTGGATGGTATAGTCGCCGTTTTTCAGAGAAAATCCTGGTACTAAGCTCATGGGGTGTTTTTATTTAATTGTTGTTACTAATTTTTTCCAAATCCTCTAGTTGTTTACGTAACCTATCGATTTGGTCTTGGTAACTATCTTGGACTTTGTCTTCAAAGGTGAATTTGTCCAAACCCTCCCTTTCTTCCTGTTCAGATACTTTGATCCCACCAGGCATGACGTGAGCAAGTAGATAAAAACTAGCTCTACTGGAGAGTAATATGAAAATAATAACAGTGGCAGCACCTAATCCTTGGACTATCAGTTGACTGGGATTGCCTCCCCGCAAGAAGCCTTGAGCAGGACCCTTTCCAATAGCGTAAGCCCAGCCCAAACCACTGTCTGGTCCGATACTAAACAATCCCACCGCCAGGGTTCCCCATAATCCACAACCAAAGTGAACCGGAATAGCTCCAACTGGGTCATCAATTTCCCACCAATCTAATAGCTCAGTAACAAGGGGCACAAAAATTCCTCCGCCGACAGCCCCAATCACTACTGCGTCTAATAAATTAACGTAAGCGCAGGGTGCAGTGATGCTAACTAATCCCCCCACAATGCCATTGATGATAAAGGCAAGATTGGGTTTACTGTATCTGACAAAGCAAAAGATAATCGAGCCAATTGCACCGGCTGCCGCTGCTAAAGTAGTCGTTAAAACAATGTGAGGAATGGCGGGGGAAGTGGCCTCTAAGGTAGAGCCAGCATTAAACCCAAACCAACCGAGCCAGAGAATCAGGCATCCCAAGGTGGCAAGGGTGATATTATGCCCGTTTAAGGGTTCAATTTTCTTATTAAACTTAGTTTTTTCCCGTGGGTTAAGTCGAGATAACTCTGCTGGCTTAATTTTACGATATTTATCAGCCCTTGCCCCCAGGGCGATGGTTCCCATCAAGCCAGCAGCTCCTCCCACGGTGTGGACTACCGTTGAACCGGCAAAATCCCAAAATGCCAAGTTCCCAGACCCTCCGAGACTGATCTGGTTCAGCCATCCAGACTCCGACCACGCCCAATGTCCGGTGATGGGATACAACAATCCCACTAGGAAGAAACTGAAGAGTAGAAAGCTCAAAAATCTCATGCGCTCGGCCACTGCTCCAGAAACAATGGTTGCTGCGGTGCCAGCAAATACTAATTGAAAGAAAAACTTGGCTTCCCTCATAGCCAGAGAGTCAGAACCACCGGGGTTAAAAATGTCCTGGCCACTAAAAAAGAACCCTTCAGTCCCGATCCAGGGATTGTTACCACCAAACATCAATCCCGCTCCGCAAAGCCAGAAGGCTACGGTGGCGATACTGAACACCACTAGGTTCTTTGCCAAAATGTTGATCGCATTTTGCTTGCGACAAAAACCGGTTTCCAATAAGCAGAATCCCGCATTCATAAAAAATACCAAAGAGCCTGCTATCACTAACCAGATAATATCCAGGACGTCCGTCAGTTCATCGTCTATTGGGGCAGTGTCTTGAGCCACTGCGCTATGACTCCACACCAGCACGACCATCATAGCTAGTGATATACCAGGGTAGACGCATCTTATTTTGAAATGCCTACTGGATATGAGATTCATAGGATAGGTAGTTTTGCTGATTAATTTTTACTGATTAATTTTTAAATAAAATATTTGTCTTGATGCAGTAGCGACTGGTGGAAACCCCCTGATTAAAGCGCTGCATTGGTTCTGAGTAAGGCTTCTAGAATTTAGATGGGTTTGACCTGAGTTAAATATATAATTAGACCATAACAACCATCTTTTGTGGCTGTTTGGTATTACCCTAGGGTCTAAGATACTGCTTCAGCTAGATCAGCTTAGCTTAGGACAAAATAAGTTCACTTAAAATCATCTCTAAATCATCAGGTGCCTTGGGAGTATGTCACTTATAGCATTTCTCAATTGCTTGAGGTGCTTTTGTGGTGGGTTAATCGGAGCAGAGACTTCGTAACAGGGAGTAGAGATGCAGCTCTGTGCTGAGGGTTTCACCCTTTGGCCGACTGCATCAAGACACTGACTGTCCCTCATAAGTACGATAAATTCTATATATAGTTGATTTTTTATTCAACGTTGACCTGCTCTCGGTGCTCTTCAGGACTTATCCCTTTTTGACTAGGACAAATTCCCAGGGATTCTGATGTTTACAGTAGCAGCTACAGAATCCCACCCAAGGTACCCATCCCCTAACCTAGAAGGGGGTAACATCTGCAATGCGCTTCCACCAAATTATGGAGCGGGGGCGCAGGGGGGGATAATATTTTTATTATAGCATATTATAGCAATACGCATTCATGTATTGACAAATTCAAATGAAGCAGAATTGCTAAAGCCAATCTCACTCCCTCAGGACTTACGCAAGTGCCCCCGTTGGTCCCCCAATTCTGGGGGACTTTGACATCATTACCCCCCAGAATTGGGGGGCAGGGGGGCAAAACCAACTAAACTTCGTAAGTCCTATCCCTTATAGGTGCGCGCCTCCTAGGCCGGGTTCCCCGGCCTAGGGTCGCACCTGTTGCTCATGGGAAACCACGGCAGTTGCTGATGGTGGCAATGCCCTTTGGCAACGTTATTTACCTACTCCCTACTCCCTACTCCCTAAAACCTAGGACGAAATTACCTCTCTCCATTAAGACCTGCTATATACTGCAAATAAGATAAGGACTTTTAGTAAATAAGGATACAGGTGATTGGCTTATTAAACAAGGGTCTAAGGAATCTCTGGCTTCGTGTAGTGGTTCCCAAAAGCGAAAAGTGTCTAAGCAATATCTGGCTTCGTGTAGTGCTTTCCTTCATTATTGCTTACTTATTTCTAGTGATATTAAGTGTATTGGAGCAAAGAATAACTAAAAAGTTTTTCGAATCAAAAACAACTGAAACCGAACAAGTTTGCTCACCTCAAGACTCACTCTGGGAATGTTTGGAAAAGCAACTATCGTTCGTCTGTAAAGTGGACAATCTTGAAGGTTTCGCTCTTTTATTTGGAGCGTCTCTTTACATGCTTGAAGGTCTAGAGCGCAGACAAAGGATAATCTATGAGGCATGGCAAATCGTTGATAATGCCGCAGGAGCAGGAGTAGCTACTAGTCATGCCAGAGTAAAAGCCCTTGAGGTTTTGAACAACTATGGTGTTTCGATGAGGGGGCTGGATGCCCCAAAAGCCGATTTGACTGACATTGACCTGGCGAATGCTATACTTCATCAAGCTACTCTCAATGACACTGAACTTACTGGAGCTAATCTTACGGGAGCTGATCTAACTAAAGCCAATCTTGCGAGAGCTAACCTTAATACAGCCAAGCTTAGTAAAGCATTGCTAATTAGAGCGAACCTCAGTAAAACCAACCTGAGTATTACTGAGCTCAGGAATGCTGATCTCAGGAATGCTGATCTCAGTGGTGCCAACTTCATGGGTGCGGATCTCACTGGTGCAGACCTCACTAGTGCGAACCTGACTGGTTCAGATTTCAGATATGCCAAGCTCAATGGTACAAACCTCAAACATGCGGACCTCAGTGGTGCAGATCTCACAGATGCAAACCTTAATGGTATGGACTTGACTGGTGCAGATCTAACTAGTGCCAACCTTGAAGGCATCTCTTGGAATCAACATACAAAGTGGACAAATGCTAGAGGTTTGGACAAAGCCGAGAATGTGCCCGATGCGTTGCGACAACAGCTTGGTCTGGGATAGGGAACAGGGAAAGAGAGGGGAGTTTGGTAAGTATGTAGCGAGATAGGGTAATTAAGTGGAAATAATCTTACAAGCCCAGTAAAAATTTCAGTGCAATCGCTTCCAGTTTCACTCCAGTCAAAATCATATCCAGTCCCAGAGCCACCTGCATCACCCCAAACACAAAACCAAGCACTCTTAGAGTCACGGGTTTGATGAGATTCAAAAGGGGATGGGCGACCAACATCACTCCTAAGTTGAGTACCATAACCACAAATAATAGCAAAAACATAGAACCCGGAGCAATTGCCATCCGTCCGAACATGGCGCTCATAGTCACCACAACAGCAATGCCATAGGGAGTTAAAATACTGGGAAAAACTAAGGGATTAATCGTTAACTTCAGAGAAGGATTTACAGGGTATTTATCGTTAGTTGTGGGGGGATTATACTGGGCTAATACTGTTCGCAGAGCCACTAAAAAAAGGATAATACCTGTTGCGATTAGCATTGCTGAGAGGTCAATTTGCCAGGATTTCAGAACATTTTGGCAAAGTAGTGCTACCGCAAAAATAACTAAGGTAGATATGCCAAACCCCCGTAAAGCAAGCTGGCGACGCAAGGCTGGATCCGCATTAGCTGTCAGCTTCACAAAAGGTACAATTAGCTTGAGCGGACCGACGGTAAGTAAAAAGATAATCAGGATATTTAATACCCCAAATCCCTCAAAAAGTTGCTCGAATAAAACCTGAGTTTTAGCATCAATCTCAGCCTTGACGGGTATGGCAATTTGATTGCTCGATGATTCCAGAGCTTGGGCTGAGATTATGGCTGTTTGCCCAGTAAAATCCCTTGCCAGTGAGGGAGATGGCGGTGTAGGGATGGTGGCTGTGGCACTGTTAAGTGCTAACATCGAGGCAAAATAAGCCGATGCGATCGCTATCCCTAGAATTCTCAACAACCTACCCATCTCTCCATCTCCCCATTCCTACAAGGAAAAAAAATACCAATTAAAGTAGGGTGGGCAAAGTTATTTTATCTACAAAACTGAAAAGAACCAAACAGTTTTTGCCCACCCTACAAGATTTTCTAGCGCAACTTCATATTGCTAAACAGTTTTGCCACTGGTTCCGGAAGATTAGGTAGATGGGGTAGGTCGGGAGTCTCGGACATGGCAAGGCCCGTGAGGTTGTTATCCTTGATCAGCCTTGGAATTTCGTCGAGAGCAAAAACCATGCCCCAGTCCCGCTCTGCGTTTGCCACACCTTTGCGATCGCCCTGCTTCAAGGAGTCAACGAATCCCTCAAAGGTTTCCTGACCTGACAGCTCGATGTAATGAGCTGGTGTATCCGTGGAGTTCCAGAAAGCATGGACAATGCCCCGTGGTTTTTGGACATAGCTTCCCGCAGGAGCTGTCAACCTTAGTCCATCTGCACCCCCAATCTCGAAGACAAGTTCACTCGATATCACGTAGACCAGTTGATCGCAAAACTTATGGCTGTGGGGTGACAGCAAGTGACCGGGATTGATCACACCCTGCATCACTGAGAAATCACCACCCATGTCTCTGGATCGAGCCATGATAATCATGTCCGTGGCTGTCCTTTCTCCTTCACCAGGTTTCTTGAGGAGATCCTGGGCATCAAATCGATCGTTTACATTATATTCACTCATTGTTCTACTCCTTTAATCTTGCTTTGCTGAAAAATTCCTTGAGTAAATTTAAAGGTGCAACCCTGTCATCAAATGCCTTAAAAATCGCAAACCGATAATGCAGCTCATGGGGCACTATAATGGTTTTGAAGCTATCAGCTATTAGCTATCAGCTATCAGCTATCAGCTATCAGCTATCAGCTAATGCGCACGCTGCGCGAACAGCTTTTGAATGAAAGAGGTAAGCATTCGTTGCATCTCAGTTCCCTGGCCTTTTGGCCTTTTGGCCACGCTACGCGAACGGCCACGCTACGCGAACGCCCAAGCTAGGAATTAATAGTCTTTGGCTTTGAGTCCGTTGAACTTGTCAGCCGAATAGCTTGTTTTAAGCTGACGGCTGAGAGCTGATAGCTGTTCGCGTAGCGTGCGCGTAGCGCATAAGCTGACGAGCTTTCTATAACCAAATTGCCATCTTTAGCAGAGGTGTGATAAGGACAATGGGCGCACCAAATCGGACATTTCACGACAGATTGCACAAACCCGAAATGCTAGCTAGCGTGGTGGCGAGTACCGTAGCTTATGCAGTGGCACGGGGAGTGGACATGGAACAGATCACTGCCGCCACAGGACTAACCCGTACCGATCTGCTCGATCCCGATGCCCACCTGTCTCAACACCTAGTACCAACGGTATGGCGCTTACTGACCAAGGCTTACCCAGGGGAAGCGATCGCACTCCACATGGCCAGCGCTACTCCCTTCTCATACTTTGGAACACTAGCCTATGGAGCTAGATATGCTGAAAATCTCAGAGAAGCGTTGCAGAACTTAGTGCGCTATCGGTCTGTGCTATCGGATCAACTGCAAATCGCCCTGATTGAGTCCTCCTCAGAGGGCATTTTACACATGCATCATCCCATGGATGCCGAAGATGGGGGTTGCGCTGCTGAAGTGGGACTAGCTTTGGGGTTGCGCTATATGCGGGAAATTTTAGGAGCAGATGATATCCTTGTGCGCGCGGACTTCACTCACCTGCCCTTCGGACCAATCCAGGTTTATGAAGAGTTCTTTGGTAGCCCAGTATGCTTTCAACAATCCCACAATGCCCTTGTATTTCGTCAAGGAGCCCTAGACCTACCCACCAAACAGCCTGATCCGGATCTGTTTCGTTATATTCAGAGCCATCTAGACCTGGTGCGAGAACGGTTAGCAGGTTCTAGTGATTCTCCAGAACTATCTAGGATCCGGAATGCGATCGCTCACAATGCTGAACGTTCTGAATATGGTGCAGAAGCCCTAGCACGACAGATGAACATGAGTCTTCGTGCTTTGCAACGCTTGACCCAAGACCATGGTATCACCGTTCGGCAACTGTTAGACGAAACTCGTCAAGCAAACGCACAACAGTTCCTGAGTGACCCCAGACTCAGTATCGAAGCGATATCTTGTTTGCTAGGTTACTCAGAAGATCGTGCATTCCGCAGAGCCTTCAAGCGTTGGACCGGGCACACCCCTGCCGAGTTCCGGCGGACTGTTGGTTAAGTATTTTAGTATACCCAATTAAACAGTTATAGCGTTTCTAGGACTCATGAGGTACACAGGATTGTTTCACTCTCGGCTCTTGCCTAATCCCTGCTCCCTGCTCCCTGCTCCCTGCTCCCTGCTCTATCAATTTAAATCTAAACTAACCTGTAACGTGTAACTTTCCGTTTTTATGCCTTGATCACCACCAACAACTTAACAACAATGGTAGAAACAATCCAAGCTAAAGACGTCACCCTCAAGCAATTAAAAAACCTAGTCAATCTTCAGCTAGTTAACGATAACCAATTCTTTCGCGAGTGGCAAGAAAACTTACCAGAAATCAGCGAATTACAACAGCAATTATTAGATGACGTTAAAGCTGGTTATTTTAATTTACTCTATTACCCACCCTTACTAGAAAAAACCGTTAATCTCGCCATCCTATCCCCCCTGATATTTATCGGAAAATTTTATCTAGAACCCTTTCACATCAAAGCCGAAAAAACCGTAGATATTTCTGTTGATGACCACGGCATTATTGTCAAAGGAAGCATTGATACCCTAGTCTTACATAACGAATTTTGGATGACGATTATCGAATCCAAACAGGCTAGCTTCTCCATAGAAGCTGGACTACCCCAACTTCTGGCCTACATGTTAGCTAATCCCCACCCAGATCAACCAAGCTATGGCATGATTACCACTGGTGGTACCTTCATTTTCATCAAACTAGTTAACGGTGAAAAGCCCAGATATGCCACATCTGCTGAATTTTCACTGCGCAATCCCGGAAATGATTTGTATCAGGTGCTTCGGATTCTTAAAAAACTGAGTCACATAGACATCTAGTTCTGAAGGGGTAACCAGCAGATTAAAATACTTAATAGCAATCCGTGTAGGAATTGTGATAATTTTTGATGCCATATTCCCAGGGAGTGCGCGTTCACGCTTAGCTTTGAAAAAGCGCGGGGTCGCACCGCTCCCTACTCCCTACTCCCTACTCCCTACTCCCTACTCCCTTTACTATATGTGTTATGAGTTACGACAGTACCCTTAAATATTTGGTGGAACAATATCCCCAAGCCTTTACCCGTTGGTTGTGGAACCAGGAACCACCAGAAGATATAGAAATTCTCAACACCGAATTAAGTACAGAACCAATTCGGGCAGATGCCTTGTTTTTTGTGCGGGTTGCTGATGCTATTTTGCATTTGGAATTTCAAACCCTACCCCAGTCTGAACCTCCCTTACCCCTGCGGATGCTCGATTATTGGGTGAGGTTGTATCGCCAGTATCGCTGTAAGATTGAGCAGGTAATAATTTTTCTGAAACCAAGCCGATTAGCGGGAGTATTTGTGAATCAATTTACCGAGCCGAACCTATCCTTCCACTACCGAGTGATTCGGATTTGGGAATGTGATCCACAACCGTTACTGACAACCCCGGGGTTACTACCCTTGGCAGT
>NZ_JAAHHZ010000163.1:0-12354 GCF_010672005.1 Moorena sp. SIO4A5
TAGGAATATGGAGTAACCTGACATCTAGGTTGTAGGATTTGAACCTACATGTAACACACAGTTAAATAGCTATTGCTATTCGAGCTATCCCCCCACTGGCGTGGGTTTCAGCTCAACGAGTCGCACTTCCACCTGCCCATTTCAGCACAGGAGATGCTAACGGTCTTTCTTTTTTTATGGGATGCTGTATTAGCGAAAATGGGTCAGATTCTGTTAAAATAGCCACGTTTGTCATCAGTAAAATTCCATACCAGCAATATTGTATAGCATTTTGATTTGAGATGTAAACCTAGGATTAAGATAACAAGTAAACAGGGGACAGGGAACAGGGAACAGTAGTCAAAATATTCCATTTTTTTTTTAATGCTAAATAAGCATTGGTTTTTATAATATATTTATCAAGGCTATATATCCCTTGTATATTATTATTGTTGCACCATAACATATAAAATATCTATATAACTGTATAAAAAACAAAAAAATATTTAAAATAATTGATTATTGATAGTTAAAAATATCTTACTTTATATCAAATCCGGATAATTTTCTATACTTACAATATCCAGACAAAATCTTTCTCCCCCTACTCCCTACTCCCTACTCCCTACTCCCTACTCCCTACTCCCTACTCCCTACTCCCTACTCCCTACTCCCTACTCCCTATGCCCTATTCCCTGCCCGCATCTCTATCACCAAGAACAGCTACCAAAATTCGGAACAATTCTTCTAAATCAGCTGGAACACGGTAAAGATTCAGGTCTTGAGTAACTTGTTTATGCTCTCGGTGCAAAAGCCCAAATTGCCAGATCTCCCCTGTAGAAACAGCACCCTGTAAAATCAATTGGTCACCGTCACTCCATAGATCGAGGGCAATTAATTCTACAGCAAGTTGGGTAAAGCCTCTTTGGAGATTAGCATTTTTGGCTTCTATGACCAGCAGTTTACTATCGGTATAAAGATAATAGTCTAGATAACCTTTTAAGTATTCTGTAACAGTGAGGGGATATTCGATTCTTAGCTGGGCTTGAGTATAGTGGATTAAATCAAGTAAAATAGGAGCGATTAGTAATTCCCGTCGAGCTGCTTCACTGGTTAAACTAACATAGGGTAAGCTTTCTTCAATTCTGGATTTGAGACTATAAAGTCGGTCTATTTTTGTCGTAGACTGTTCTAAATTCAAAGAGCTTCGTTTCAAAATATAGCCAAATTCAGCCAGAATGTCTTCTGGCTCAACCACCATTTCAAAATAACTTCTAAACGTATAAGATTTACCAGGTTGGAGGATGGGAATTTTGTTCATCATTAAAATAGGGAGTGGGGAGATGGGGAGATGGGGAGATGGGGAGATGGGGAGATGGGGAGATGGGGAGATGGGGAGATTTTTATTAAGGATAATTATCCTGAAATGATATAAGTTTAATTATTTAGATAAGTTATAATTATAGCGTTTATCATAGCTATGAGGTACACAATATTTTTCACCTCTTGCCTCTTGCCTCTTGCATGCATGCCTTTTGCCTCTTACCTGCTCCCTGCTCCCTGCTCCCGACTCCCGACTCCCGACTCCCTACTCCCTACTCCCTTTTCAATTCCTTAATCCGATCACAAAGAGTGCGATCGCTTTTTTCTAGCTCAGCATTTGTTATCAAATAATCCTGGACCCAATCACAACTATAGGTTAGGACTTGATCAAGATCGAGGACTTGATCCACATTCCACAAAATTATCTTACTATCAGCACTAGCAGAGGCTAGAATTTCCCCATCTTGGCTGAAGGCAATTCCCTCCACCTCATCTTGATGTGCTGTGAGGGTAGTCAGCAAGGTACCATCCCGCTGCCAAAGTTTCACCGTCTTGTCAGCACTGGCAGAAGCGATCATTGTGCCATCGGGGCTGAAGGTCACTCCCGTAATCCGGTCACTGTGTCCTGTCAGGGTATGTAGCAGTTTTGGTTTGGTCAGATACCAGTCTTCACTGTCTCCTTTCCAGACTTTCACTGTCTTATCCTCACTACCGGAAGCAATCCGCTTACCATCAGGGCTAATTGCCACTGTTTTCACCTCATCCTCATGACCTGTGAGAGTATACAGACTATCGCTCCAGCATTCCGGTAGTAAATTGCTGTTGTCACGGTGCGCGTTCCCTAGCGCTTTGAAAAAGCGCGGGGTCGCAGCGCTTGGTTTTGCTTGCCCTGTACAGGTACTATCCCACTTCCAGAGTTTAATAGTTTTATCTTCAGACGCCGAAGCTATTATCTTACCATTGGGACTGAACGCTACTCCATCCACCTCATTGCTATGACCTTCTAGGGTGGTTAGTAAAGTCCCATTCCGCTGCCACAGTTTAATGGTTTTATCTTCAGAGGCTGAAGCAATTATCTGACCATCGGGACTGAACGCTACTCCCTCAACCCCAGCGGAATGGTTGTTCAAAGTACCTAGCAAGGTGCCATCTTGATCCGAGAGTTTCACTCTCTTGTCACTACTTGCGGAAGCAATAATGTCACCATCGGGACTAAATGCTACTCCCCTAACTATAGCGCTATTATTACTCAGAGTCGATTGCAAGGTGCCGTCTGGTTGCCAGAGTTTGACAGTGTTGTCGCTACTTGCGCAAGCAATCAGCTTACCATCGGGGCTGAATGCCACTGCCCTAACCCCACTGCAATGACCAGTAAGGGTTGTGTACAAGGTACTGTTCTGTTTCCAAAGCTTAATCGTACTGTCCTCACTAGCCGAAGCAATTATCTCACCATCAGGGCTGAATGCTACTCCCTGTACCTCATCCCGATGACCTTCTAAGATAGTGAGCAACCTGCCCTCTTTTGTCCAGAGTTTAATGGTATTATCCTCACTAGCCGAGGCAATTAGCTTACCATCGGGACTAAAAGCAACTGCATAAACTTCGTCCCTATGTCCTGTTAAGGTTTTAAGGAAGCTACCCTCTTTTCTCCAGAGTTTGACAGTATTGTCTTCAGAGGCAGAAGCAATAATCTCACCATCGGGGCTAAACGCTACTCCTTTAACTCCTGCACTATGACCTGTAAAGGTTCTAAGCAAGCTACCCTCTTTTGTCCAGAGTTTGACAGTATTGTCTTCAGAAGCAGAACCAATAATCTCACCATCGGGGCTAAACGCTATTCCTTTAACTCCTGCACTATGCCCTGTCAGGAGTTTGTGTAACTTGCCCTCTATGGTCAAAAGTTTGACAGTGTTGTCTTCACTAGCGGAGGCGATTAGCTTACCATCCGGGCTGAAGGCTACTGCTTCAAACCCAGCACTATAGTTAGTGAAGGTGTTTAGCAAGATGCCCTCTGTTGTCCAAATTTTGACAGTGTTGTCGGCACTAGCCGAGGCAATCATCTCACCATCTGGGCTAAATGCCACTCCCTTAACTTGGGAGCCATGACCTTCTAGGGTGTTTACCAGCTTGCCGTCCCGCTGCCAAATTTTGACAGTGTTGTCACCGCTAGCCGAGGCAATCATCTCACCATCTGGGCTAAAAACCAGGTCGTAAACCGCACCCCGATGTCCTGACAAGCGATTGTACTCCTTAATCTCATACATGATTCGCCAGAGCATTTTCTCAACTTGAGTCTGGGTATCTGCCTTTGCTCCAGCTAACTGTTGCAGTTTGTTCCAAGCCTTGATGGCGTAGATCAAGGCATCCAACTTGTGATTGGAGGCATAGAAGACTTCAGAGGATTTAGCGATCGCATTAATTTCGTTAATGACAGCTTTTTCGTACTCCAGGAAAGCCATCAGTCTTAAACTAGCCGACACTAGAAATCCTGTGCTCACTGTAGCCAGCAGCAGCTTTTGCAGTCGGGAAATTTCCTTTTCTTTGGTCAATTGTATTGCCACCGCTTTAGTTCGTGCGGCTTCAGCCCGTTGAGCCTCCCGTTTATCCAAAGCTTGGCTAGCCGATAAGAACTGATAATCTTGGTCACTCAGGCTACGGGAATCTGCCCAAGCTAAAGCATCGAGTAAGGCTTGACCTCGCAATAGTCTCGATTCATCTTGACAATCACTATTGAACCAATCTCTTAGACTTGTGCCATAGGGACGAAGATTTGATAGTTGCTTGCTGACCCAATCACAGTTGAAAACAGCCGCATAAATGGGGTTGCGAACCTTAACCTTGCCCTGACTCTTGACCACTAATCCCGACAGTAGCAATTCCATTTGTTCCCAACTGTCATCTGCTGCTACTGCCCCCTGTTGCAGAATTTGCTGATAAAGTCCTAATAACCGCCCAGCCCGTTGCTCATTGCTGAGAATGCGATCGCGTATGGTCCTGAGATGCTCTGGTTTATCTTGGACTTCCCAGTTGTTAATAATCCGCCTATCCACAAGGGACTCAAGAGATGTGGGATTGACAGTACCATTCTCTGTATCCTCTAGAATCAGCTGACATAGCTTTTGGGTCAGTAAAGGTTGTCCTCCCGTAAACGCCAAGATTTCCCTAAGTAAGGCTTTGGGATTGCTAACCCTTCCGCTCAATCCTAGCCCTAGAGTTTCGGATTCTTCCAGAGTAAATCCACATAACTCAATCCCCCTTCCGATATTAAACGGAGTCCGTTGCTTATCTACAATCAAATCCGAGGGAGTGGCTACCCCTAACAAAACAAAACTGAGGCGTTGGTAGGCTTGGTTTTCTGTGCGCTTGTTGTAGCAAGCTCGGATTAGGGCAAAAAAATCTTCAATCGGGAACGATAAACCCAGAATGCTATCGATTTCATCAATAAAGATTACCAAATTTCCCTCAACCTCTGCCAGTAGCACCTCCTCAATAAAATCACTAAGACGCTTCACTGGGGATAGATAAGAGTGTGAACGCCACCAAGCTCGTAAATTGACCTGGAGGTTGAAGCTGCTCACCAGACAGCGTACCACACTAGCATACCACTGGTCTGCTGTCAAATCTTGGGTACCAATTTCCGTCAAATCAACGATTCCACAGTGGATGCCTATTCTTTGTAATCGGTGAGTAGTTTGCACCCTCAAAGAAGACTTACCCATTTGCCTGGAGGTAAGGACATAACAAAACTCACCCGCTATCAGAGCCTTATACAAATCCTGATCTGCTCTACGGCGCACATAGCAGAGGGTATCAGGGGGTAAACTTCCGCCAACTTGATAGTTGTGCTTTTTCATGATTTACAGGCATCAATGGGTTTTACCCCAAGTGAGTACTAAAGTACTGACGATACAAATCACAACTAGGCACAGCCCCCTGTTTGTGGAGCTGTACTAATCCTAAACTTTGCAACTTAAAGGCTAGCTTTTGCTCTAATTCCACTGGCTGGGATGACATAACCACTTTTCGATAGGCTACTACCAGTTGTGGATATTGTTGTAGATTCCACCATTGTCGTCGAAGGTCATCATGATAAATTCCCGATTCAGTTGCTGCTGAATTCAATAACTCCTCAAAGGTAACGTCACCGCGCCTAAGATGATCTAATGCTACTCTTAAAAGACAAGGATTTCCTCCTACTTTAGCCATAATTAATGATATGTGATCGAAGCTGGAATCATCACTACCCCAATCAATTCCGTGGCGACGGGCTAATTCTTGCACTTGGGCCTTAGTAAACTCTGGCAATTCAATAGATAATCCCACATTAAAAGGGGATTGGTGGATATGTAACGTAATATAAACGTCAGTAGAATGTATAATAACTAAGCGCAATTTTTGCCAAATTGTGCTACCGGTTACACCGTATTTGGCTTTCTCATACCAAGCTCGCAACAAACCCAAAAAATCCGTGGCAATGGCAGGGTAATTAAACAACAGGTTGACCTCATCTAAGGCCAATACCACCGGTGTATCTATTTCTTTTAATAGATACTTCTCGAAGTAATCTGTGGTATTTCCACTGCTGCCAAAGATATCATCCCAATAATCAGTCAGTCGATTCGGTAATTCTAGGCTACGAGTGACTGTGGCACAGAACCATTGTAAAAATCGCTCTAAATCGGTGAACACATTGGCATCGGCTTGCTGCAAGCTCAGAGCAACTGTGCGGAAGCCAGATGCTCTAGCGTGATCAAGAATCCTCACCATCAGCGAGGTTTTACCCATCTGTCTAGGGGCTTTAATTCGGATTAATGCCCCTGGCTGCAACACTGTTTCGTAACATAAAGAGTCATTGGGGGGACGCTCGATATAAAAAGAAGAATTCAGAGGCACCACACCTCTAGGTAATTCCATCTCTGTAGGTAATTCCAGCTCGACCTCTGGCAACTCCTCAAGCTCCACCTCTCGTAATCGCTCCCTGATCACAGAACGAATGTTATTTTTTGTGATCTTCTCTCCAAAAACCTCTGAGAGGATATGCCACAACCGGGAGCCAACCACCCGAATGTAATCGGCATCGTAACCGGAACCGTCAGCAATCTCTTGATAAGTTTGTCCTGACCAACATTGGCGGAGCACCAGTTCTTGAACTGCGTTTAAGCGTTCGGGTTTGATGACCGTATCCACTATCGCCAATGCTTCTTCAACACTCATTACTTTTTATTATGTAATCAATTAGAATTATTTATTACTTTTTCTCACAGACAAAGCCAAATTGCCGATTTACCTTAAGGATAGGGATCGCAAATCGTCCTTTAGGGTTAACGCCAAGTCAGCGATCAATAAGCGATCGCTGGCTACCTACTTCAAGGGGGATCAGCTTCCCTAGTCAACCAGGCTTACGCAATTAAGCCATCTAAAAACTACCTATACGGGTTAAAGGGTTAGTAAACAGCTAGAAAAAATGTCACAGAGTCTACCAAAAACTCTTATTATTTGTTAGACTTAAATTAGGGTAACACCGACAGGGATTATTATGTAACTTAAATTAAAGCCGAAAACCAAGGGTTTAATAGTTGCGCTCTCGACCTACGGTGGAACCACTTTTTTGACATTTCTATGGCGCTCGCGGGATATTCCGTCAGAGCTTTGGGAGATACCCCCTGGATGTGAAAGCATCTTGCATTGGCGGGCCAAAGTCTATCTTGGTAGACTTTGGTAGCTAAAAAGTATCGGTAACAGTTAAAACTACCTCGTAATTGTGGGCATCCAACAATAGGGCATGGGATTTACCCCTACTCCATGCTCTATTTTGTTATACCTGGTTAACTAATGGTTAACTAAGATGTTCCATAACTGATCCATGGTAGTAGTCCACGGTGGCTAGCGTTGTATTGAAGTTTGGTTTTCGAGAGTTGACCGTTGCTTGTTTATCGTCCACATTCAGTCCACATTCAACAGTCCCACCTCTGATTTAAACGGTATAACCGCAACTTAGGATGATGCCAAACAGCGTTATTGATTTGCTGAGTCAAACCATCAGGAAGGATGTTCATCGTTAACAACCATTAACACAATTGAGCTTAAAGAATATGGCAAAACGTTTACTATACCACAGCTTTTGCCTTTCGGGTTTCCTTTTTGGCTCAATTATCAATGAGTAACTCAATTGGGCTAATTCAGGGTGATAGAGAAAGTAGGTGTTCGCTAGAATTAACAATGATCAGCCAGATCAGCAACCTGTAGAAAGGTTTCAGGATTCTGCCTTTAATGACCTCCTGATTCCCTGGCTTAACCCAGATAGTTTTAGGAGACGGTTGAGGCAAGTAATCCAGAGGTCAAAGTGGTATAAGGGTTATCGATTCGCCGTCTTATTGGTGGCTTTGGAACGTTTCAAAGTCATTCAGTTTAGTATGGGACGGCAAGTGGGATCAAAATTGCTAAAGGCTTTTGATTCTCGCTTGACTTATACCCTGAATTCTACCGTTAACTATACCGTTAACTATACCGTTAACTATACAGTGGCGCGGTGGTCAGAAGATGAATTAGCGGTCTTGCTCCAAGACATTAACGATGTCAGTGAAGCTACCTTGGTAGCAGAACAGATTTGCGCTAGCCTGCGATCGCCTTTTTCGATTGATGACCATGAGATCTTTATGAGTGCCAATATTGGAATTGCTAGCAATGACAGGGATGATTACCAACCCTCTGCTCTTCTTGACAACGCCAGTCTAGCTCTTTATCGAGCCAAAATGGAAAGTAACACTGGCTATCAGCTATTTACCCCTGCCATGCGCACCCGGAGTGCAGAGCGGTTGCAGTTAGAAGATAGTTTACGCTTGGGTATTAAGCGCCAAGAATTGCGGCTTTATTACCAGCCGATTGTGTCTCTTGAAACCCATAAGCTGGCTGGCTTTGAGGCACTGGTGCGCTGGGAGCATCCCGAACGGGGACTGCTGTTGCCAGCAGAATTTATTCCGGTGGCAGAAGAAACAAAGCTGATTGTGCCACTGGGTTGGTGGGTACTACGGGAGGCTTGCCAACAAATGTGGCAGTGGCAACAACAGTTTGCCCAATATCGAGATTTAACCATCAGCGTTAACGTCTCTAGCTTACAATTATCCCAACCAGATCTAATCAGTAAAATCGACACAATTTTGTGGGATTCTGGTCTCGATGCCAAGAGTTTGAAACTGGAGATCACAGAAAGTGTACTGCTGGAAACCACTGCAGTGGTTCTGTTGGAGAAACTCAAACAGCGAGAGATTCAGTTGTGCATTGATGATTTTGGGACTGGCTATTCTGCCTTGAGTTACTTGCCAAATTTACCCATTGATATATTGAAAATTGACCGCTCTTTTGTCAAAGGCATGAGTGATGATCACAAACATGGGGAAATATTGCGGTGGATGGTAAAGTTGGCAAACGACCTTGGTATACATGTAGTAGCAGAGGGAGTAGAAACTGAAAAGCAATGGGGACAGCTTTGTGATTGGCGTTGTCAATATGGACAGGGGTATTGGTTTTCTAAACCTTTAAATGCCGAAGCTACTGAAGCCTGGTTAGAGGGTCTAAGTGTGGGAGGAGAAGGGAGTGTGGGAAGATGGGGAGATGGGAATCGGGAATCGGGAATCGGGAATCGGGAATCGGGAACTTCGGATAAAGGAAGATTAGGAACAACAGAGGATTTCTTGGTGTGATGAGAAATCAGGATTGGGTTTGATGATCGACTGCGCGTTTATGATACTGTTTATGATACTTATGAGGTACATTCAATTTTTCCATAGGCCACTCCCGACTCCCGACTCCCGACTCCCGACTCCCGACTCCCGACTCCCTAATGATTCCCAAAGCCGAACGATACTGGCTCAAAAATGCCTACGTACCATGTTGCCTACTGGAAAACAGCAACATTTACCATCGCAACGAGCAGGGTTTGTGCTTAGTTGATATTGAAATTAATCAGGGAGCCATTGCTGCAATAGTGCCAAAGGCGATTTTTCCCAAGGGGCAGCAAAACACGATGGTCGAAAAGAGCCGCTACGGGAACGCAAACAGTACCGACAACAGCATTGCAAACAGTGTTGAAGCTAGCACAGATACCAGTAACATACCTAGTCACATCCCGAGTATAGATCTCAAGCAAGGACAAGTATGGCCCTGTTTTCTAGATATACACACCCATCTGGATAAAGGTCATATCTGGGAACGGTCTCCCAATCCTGATGGTACCTTTAATAGTGCCTGTCTGACCGGAGATGCTGATGCCGAAACCTATTGGCAAGGGGAAGATTTATATCGGCGCATGGAATTTGGACTCAAATGTAGCTATGCTCATGGCACTAAAGCTATCCGCACCCACATTGACTGGGTTGGAGAACAAAGTGCGATTAGCCTAGGCGTTTTCCAAACCCTCCAGAAAGAATGGCTTGACAGAATTACCCTACAAGCAGTGTCTCTAGTTACTCTAGATTACTATCAAACTCCCGCCGCTGCCATTACCTTAGCCGACACAATTGCTGAAATCGGAGGCATACTTGGGGGAGTAGCCTATAGCAACCAAGACCTGGATGCTCAACTCGATACGGTCTTCTCCCTAGCTAAGGAGAGAAACCTCAACCTAGATTTCCATGCTGATGAAAATGGTAATCCCGATTCCCATTGCTTACGACAGATTGCCAAAGCTGCTATTCGTCATCAGTTTACCGGAAAAATTCTTTGTGGTCACTGTTGTAGTTTGGCAGTGCAACCCTTAGAGGAGGTTGCGGAAACTCTCAAGTTGGTCAAAGCAGCAGGAATTGCTATTGTTAGCTTACCCATGTGCAATCTTTATCTACAGGATCGACAGGCTAACTGTACACCGTCCTGGCGGGGAGTCACCAGGGTCCATGAAATTAAACAACAGGGTATTCCGGTAACATTAGCTAGTGATAATTGTCGAGACCCCTTTTATGGATTTGGGGACCATGATGTATTAGAAGTCTTTACCCAAGCGGTACGGATTGCCCATTTAGATATGCCCATCGGTGATTGGCCCTGTGCCGTAACCAAGACAGCGGCTGATTTAATGGGTTTACCCGAGATGGGTAGGATTGGGGTGGGACTCCCGGCAGATTTGATTTTGTTTAAAGGACGCCATTTCAGTGAACTTTTGTCCCGTCCCCAACATGACCGAATTATCTTGCACCAGGGTAAGCCAATTGATACTACGTTGCCGGATTATGCTGAGTTAGAGAATTAAGAATTAAGAATTAATAATTTAGAATTAAGAATTAAGAATTTAGAATGCAGAATTAAGAATTTAGAATTAAGAATTTAGGGAGTCGGGGCAAGAGAATGTAGGGTGCGTTAGGGGCGGGCGAGCCCTAATTTTCCACTTCGAGCGCCAGTATTAGAATAGCCCGCCCCGTAACGCACCACCAAGTAGAATGCTGATGACTATGATAAATACTATATATCAGTTCTCAACAATTCCTGAGCCCATATCCGATTTTTATCTGAAAAAGCTGGTACTGGCTCTTGGTCATAATCGAGTTGGTAATCATAACCCCCTCGTTCATAAACACTATTAATTATAGCTTGTAAATCTACTATCGGTTCAGAATCCTCTGGACGTAATGGTAGGGAAAAAGTTGGGAGTTGCTCTGGCAGATTACAAGTATATAATTCGGCTCGTGGGCGACGCTCTTCTCGACTAACCAAAACCCGATAATCGCTTTCGATAGTATTATCTAATAGTGGCATTGGTTTCCAGCCTCTGAGCAAATCGATCTCTACTAAATTAGTTAAACTTCCTAACACCCGTTGGCGTTTTTTCAGGTAAGTTTCTCTACCGTCACCAGAGCGCTTATTAACTGGAGATAAAACTTCGATAGCGGTTACCACAGCACCGGTAGTCATATCTCTTACTTCCAAATACCCTTGCTTGATTTCTTCAGGCATAGGAACCATTACTGTCACTGGTTTTGTGGTTGGTGGCGCAACAGCAACGTTAGAGCTGGAAGAATCTTCAGTATTTGGTTGACGTTTAACAGTAACATCAGGAATCCTAACTAATAAGACGTTATCTTCGTTAGTTTTATTAACCTGATAAATGCGCTTTTCAATAGCTACTTTATACTTCGGACGTACCTGAGGAATTAAACACTCAGCAATTAGACTAATCAACCAGTGATGTACTTCTGGCCATAAATCAGGATGCTCTAAATACGGATCCATACCGGGAAAGATTGACGGCATCCCTTAACCTCCGATCAGCTCTTTCTTCTAGGATAGCAGGATAGCAGGTTAGCAAGTTAGCAGGTTAGCAGGTTGTTCGCTTTTGAAGCTAGTAAGATCCAAGTTTTTGGGTTTTAGGGAGCAGGGACTAAAGCCATAGGCCACGCTTTGGGCCAAGCCCACGCTGCGCAAACGCCAACAGAGCTTCGGAGCACTGAATTCAGAAGATGGAAGAGGTAAAAAATATGTGTACCTCATGTTGAGGTGGCTCTTTGCCAATAAAAGTCATGGGCTACTGAAAACCTAGTTTTTTTCAATACCCCCTCAGGGACTGCTTACGTATCAGGTAAGGTATAATGGTAAATAATTACCGCACTACAAAAGTAAAAATGATTGGGACATGTATGGAGTTTAACCTCTTTATACTGACCGGTCTGAGGTGAATAAAAAAATAATCTCCATTCCTATTCGGTGATGAAAGCGATGAAAACTAAATCTCAAAAAATCAAATTATACTCAGTAAACGATCTGAAATCACTGTCCCAGTTAGCCTGTATATCATCTGAAACCCGCTTAGCAATGCAAGCTGTTGCTAAAGTGCTACCTTTTCGAGCAAATAACTACATTGTTGAAGAACTTATTGATTGGAAAAATATACCAGATGATCCAATTTTTCGCTTAACGTTTCCCCAGCCAGACATGTTATCCTCAAGGGATTTGAATACCATGGTTCAACTCCTAAAAGACAATGTTCCAGAAAAAATTATGCGACAAACTGCCAATGAAATTCGTCTTCGACTTAATCCCCATCCCGCAGGACAAAAGCAATACAAC
>NZ_JAAHHZ010000164.1:0-12207 GCF_010672005.1 Moorena sp. SIO4A5
GAAGTAAAACTTTGACACAGCATCTCGAAGAGTTATTCAAAGTCTTGCTGCCAGCTATCATTAACCGTCCTTATGATATTCGGATTAGCTGTCAGTATGCCTTTGCTTTAGCTAGCAACACTAATGATGAGGAACTGTTAGCTTCCTTACCTGTTTTACTAACCCCTCGATTTACGGTTCAAAAGTCTGGGGATTCCACGGATATGTTAGCAGTGACTCAACAGCTGCGAACAAATATTGTCCGAGAAATTGACAATTGGCAGACTCAGAAAAACCCCAATCAAACCAGGGGACGATATCTGTTTAGTTTTAGTTTCTTTTCCAATCCAGAAAATGTGAGTACTACGGAGAATCCTAACTTGCCTTTGTTAACGGTGGAAAACTTGAATCTTTTGCTTACAGATATTATCGAGGAATAGTTATAGCAATTATTATAGCTATGAGGTACAAAGCGATCCCCCTAAATCCCCCTTAATAAGGGGGACTTTGAGGTTAAAAAGCGTACGTCATAACTCCAAGAAACGCTATAGTTATAGCAATTCTCAGGAGGAGTGAGCGATATTGCTTATCCTTTTAAGGCAAGAGGAATCCCGCCTAACACCCCAAGGCTGTTTCATTGTCGGATAGAGCTGTTGACAACAATGGTGATCGCTGTGATGTCAAATGCCAGCGGTCACTCGATTACGTCAATAAATGGAGTTTGCCTGATGTAAGCAATACTCCTTGAATCATAACCTGCTCGAAAGTCCTGAATGTGATGCGCTATGCCAAGTATGGATAGGGTGAGGCAGGGTTCAGAATGGAGTGCGTTCGGGGAGCGGCTCTGAAGAGCATCGCAGAGCGGCTTTTCAGAGTATCGCTTTTGTCTAATGATTGGGGGTTGGGGGGCTATAAAGACTGCTGTCTTCAGGCTGATATTTCTAAATGTTAAATTCGCCAGCAGTATCAACTTTGGGGAACTTTGATAGTAGAAAACTTAAACCTCTCTCCATCCCTCAATGATAGCCATCAAAATGTTAACTAGCGGGTGGTCTATGGCTTCCTTAAAAGCTTCTTTTCCTCCTGCTTCGAGAGCATTGATTACCTTATCTTTTAGGGGTGGGTTCTTATCAATTTTGTCTGCAACTTCACCTAAAACTGTCATCTTTTCTTTGTATGTTATAGTAGGATTAGTCTGGAATAGTTGCTCCAGGAGTTTCTGAATTTCAGCTGCTGCTTCCGCTAGGCTTTGTTTTTGCTCTGGCGCAGACTTGTACTGGTTTATTATTATATCCCCTGTATTTTTTCCACTTACAATTTCCTGTGTACCTTGATTGTCAACACTGCCAACAGGAGCATAGAAGTTGTTCATAGTATTTAAAGATGGATAGTTGTTTAAGTACTTATTAGATTTATTTAGCTATATTGACTATTATTCAATTTTAATATAGTGCATTATTGTGCTAGTATTATGTTAGTTTACTTTATTTGATCCACTTACATTTTTCTGTGTACCACGATTGCCAACACTACCAACAGGAGCATTAAAATTTTTGACATGTAGATGTAAATTCATATAAATATTATCAAATTTGTTACTATCTAATTTTAACAATTTATTTGTTGAATCAATTATTGATTGGAAATCTTTATTATCTTTAATAAGTTCTTTGATATCTATATTATTTTTGTTTTTATAGTAGTTTTCGAAAATGTCTCTCTTGAACCTTGCTTTATTTCCCATAAATGGTAAAGATAGCTCTACACGAAATATTTTTTCATTTTGATCATTATGTTTATGTTTGTGAACTGTTACGGATATTTCTTGATTAAATTTTAGTTGCTTTAGGGTATACAGAAAAATTACAAAATCAAACTCGCTCTCACTGTATTCAAAAATAGTAATTCGCGAATAAAACAAATAAACCAATAAACTAATTACACTCAAAAGCAAACTAGTAAAAGCAATATATGGTAGTTTTGTTGGATTTGCTGATATCTTGTTAAACAAGACAAACCCTTCTTTTGTTAAGCGCTTATCTAACTTTTCTTTTTCATCTTTTATAAGCTCATTAATATATTCTTTGAACTTGTAGTTGCCCTCTTTTATAACCATTGCGTAGTCTTCGGATTTAAACTCGGATAAATATCTATCTCGGGGGTATAACACATATTTTGATGGCTTAAAATTCTTGTCTTTTTTTAAATAGCCCTGCAATAAAATGTCATCGCTGGCAAAAGCATCAATATCGCCTTGAGCTAAAGCCCTAATACCTTCTTCTCTGGTCTCAAAAATTTTGGGGTTGAGTGGTTCTATCTCTTTAATTGTTGTCGTGTTTACAGTTACTCCTATATTTAAGTCTTTAGGTAATGATTTTAGATTTTTAATCTTACTTTTGTTTACTAAAATCCTTATTCCTGTTGTCAAAAAATGATTGCTAAAAATTACTCCATCATTATTAAAATAATATTTTTGTTTTCTTGTGTCTGGACCACACTGAAGGTGTACAATTCCCTCACGAACTGACTCAAATCGAGGATTTTCTAAATTATTATTGAAGATAGGATCTAGCGTTATTGGTTCTTTATTCAATCTAAAATCATTGTTCAGCTTTTTTACCAACTTGACTGCAAAACCATAGCAAAAGTTAAGTTTTGGATCTTCGTATCCAGTACTAATAGGGTAAGAACTTGTTCTTATACGAACTATTAATTTAGGATTTTCTTCTTCTATAAATAGGTTTAAAATGTCCTTTTCTTGGTTAGTTTGAGCAGCACTAGGATAATCGAAAAAAGTTATTGCAGCTATTGAAAGTAAAATTGTGATGAATTTAAGATAACCTCTATTGACTTGACTTAAGTTTTGATTTGCGTTCCTTGGCCGAGATTTAATAGTGTTTAGCATGGTTTCTTCTCTTGAAATACAATCAATAGTTTGGGTTTTGCAAGTACTAACTTTCTTGTAGACGATGCGGTATTACGAAGTGCCTGTTATCAAATCAGAACACATCTAATATCAGATCATACGATTTATGTTTTTCATAGAAAATTTAGCCTTTTTAACTTGGAGTTAATTCCAAGTTAATTGCTACTGAAAAACATCAAAAATTAACTCAAAAAACTTGTTTAATTGCGCTTTATAACTGTAGAGTAAACATATCTAATTTGCTGACTCCTATGTCAACAAGCGCAATAGGGTCTGATTTATTGATAAGATGCGTTTACCCTGTTTTATAACGGGTGCATCTAATATTGAAAATGTTGCTTAGGATACGTTAGGGGGGCTTGCCCTCATTTTCAGACTCGTGCCAGCCTTGGGACAATCTGCCGTGTAACGCACCACCGGGTTAAACAGCTTTTAGGAGATGTACCCTTTATAACTGAAATTACGTTTCACCAAATCCCTAAGATAATCCGGAGGAAATTGGGACTTTTTGCAAAAAGTTTTTTGACAACCCAGATACAAATGTTATTTTGTATTGATGCTGAGGGGGTGACATGAGCCCTGAAAAGCTTACTAGATAAGGCTTTGATGCCAATTATCTCAGGAAAGATAAACTCCCAAATTGACCCTTCTTTGATTTTATGGACGCTCAAACCCTTATAACATAGTCCAAGGAAGCGCCCAAAACAGCATGTATCTTTTTGTAACAGATGGGCTGAATATCTTACGCAGTAAGGATTTTAGCTTGCATGTCACCCCCCCAGGTATTGATGCTATATAGTTGTCAAATTAAATGGTCAAAATGTGAAGATAATCAGATTATTGAAATCTGTGAAAAAAATATGAAAAAAGTGTGAAAAATGTGGAGTTTCGCATGACTTGAAAAGTGTTACGTTATAACCTGAAAATAAATCGGACTATGATTTGGCGTTAGTCATAGCCCGACATTTTTGATTCTGTTTACTATTGTTTGTGTCATTTCAATAATAAACCGGAACTTCCATGGCTTTAAGCGTTGGCTTTTAGCACAACTACCGTAAATCAAGGAATGTAGGCTACGAAGCAATTAGGTGACTCTAAGAAATAGCTGATGTAGTGATTACTACTGCCAATATTAGCTAACTGACCTACTTCACACCCTGTAAGGCTTCTCGTAATCCCCGCGACAGCCATCGAAAATTAACCCTTGATTCATTTTCTGGAAGCTCAAACCCTTATAACTACGTCCAATGTAAGCCCAAAACAGAATGTGTATTCTTGCAACTTATGGGCTGAAATTATTACCCAGTAAGGATTTTAGCTTGCATATCACCCCCCAGCTCAAAATAATTTTCCGGAGTCATTCACAAAACAATTGTATGCATCTTAAGCAAGGTAAGCGCAAGAATCAATAAGCTGTATTTTTTGAGAAAAAGACCGCGTTATTCTCAACAACTTAACTCTATTGCGAGTAAAGCTCTACGAGATTAGAGGGGTTTTGAGCCACGATCAACCGATATCCAGCCAATGTAAATTATGGGCAATTTTTTCTTGCGCTCACCCTGGCATCTTAAGTACGTAAATATTTTAAGAGGCTTGTTGCCATGAGTCGGAATATTTTATTAGTTGGGATTAATACCTACAGCTATAAACACCTCAATAAATGGAAGAATCGTCTGAAGTTCATTGGCTTTGGATTAATTATTCCCATTGGTTTAACAGTATATCTTGGATTTGCAGTCAAAAAACAGGCAAAGATAAGGGAACTTTGGTATAGTTTTGAAACTTATTATCATAAAAATGCTCAAGACAATGCTAAAATAGAGGATATTTTAGCAGCAAGAACTAAGTTTATCCAAATACTTCAAGAATTGGTAAAAGTTAATATTAATCTAAATAATTTCAACTTTAGCAGTATCAATTTAGGGGGTAGTAACCTCAGCAGTGCTAACCTCAACAGTGCTAACTTCAACGGTGCTATTCTCAGCAGTGCTAACCTCACGGATACCAATCTCAGTGGTACAAACCTCAGGATTAGTACCCTCAACGGTGCTATTCTCTCGAATACTGACCTCAGCCATACAAACTTGATCAATACTGACATAACTGCTGGTTTATTGTTAGCTTCTACTGATATAAACATCCCAAAAATTAAAACTGATAATTATAATATTTCAAATAAAAAGGTGGTTTTAAAAAAATTAGCACAAGCTCTAAAGCTAAAACAGCTAAATCATGGGCACTTATCTAATGAAGCCTGTTACCAAGTCACCATTGACTACTATAATATGCAACAAGCAAATGAACAAGTAAAGTTGGATAAACTTAGTCTAAAAACTGCTGAGTTGTTTTTAAGAGATCAACAACTTTTAGAGGAAGCTGGTCTAGGTACGTATAATGAGATATTATCCTTTAAAATTGATTTAGAAATTGCCCAGCAAGAAGTCAATAATGCTTTGCTACAGCAACAAATTTATCGTGGTCGATTAGCAAATAGCCTAGGTTTGTCTACTTCGACTAAAGTTATCGTGAATGATCCTGTAAAAATAGATGGGTTGTGGCATTTAACGCTAAAACAAAGTATTACCAAAGCTTTGAATAATATAGATAAAAAGCAACAACAGCACCGCAACCAGATAAAATTTAAAATAGAAGAACTTTTTGCCAAAGTTAACTATTATCTTGAAAATATTGATGTAAGAAATAAGATTTCAAACATGACTGAAGAGAAGGTTAGACTTGCACGATTGAGATTCCAAGCTGGTTTCGGTGATTACTCTGATGTAATTAAATCTGAAAAAATACTACAAGAACAGGAAAATAATCGAATTAGGGCTATTTTGGATTACAATCGATCTTTAGCTGAGTTAAAACAAGCGGTAATGAAGGGAAATTGCCATGAATGAAGTGCCAATCATAGATGTAAAGTTTTGACTTTCCTTTTTAATTTAGCACAAGAATGATGTGAGTATGGTGCAAAACTTGTGTCTGACTGAGGATAGCACTAAGTCGCATCAACGGAAAGAACAATTCGCCTTAAACGGGATGTTGGTCAGCCTGAATGACTAGGAGCGTTTGTGCTGTCTTAATTTCAGAGTGCGATCGCGCTTGACAAATTGTAAACTGTATCCAAACTACGTCGTAACAAAATAGATAAAAATTATATTTACCTACTACCGGGAAAGTTAATGTGTATGATTCTTTCTACAGTGGACATGCTGAATGCATTCCATGTCAAATTTTTTGATTACGTATAAAATAATTAAAATATGTATCAAAATACACAATTATTTACGGGATAATTCTCCCCATTTCCCGCTTTTACGGACTCCCAGGGCTTGCGCGTAGCGCTATAAGACTATACCTCTGACGACTCTCTCAATAATTTGTTACAAAATTTTTTAAAATATGCTATAATATGCAAATTTTTATGCTATAATCAAAGTGTGGACAATCAAATCCACGGGAAGAGCCAGCCTGACGTACTTGCAAGGGCGAAGGCTGGCTCTGGCTACCCCTTAAAGTAAAGGAGATAACTTCATATTATGTTGTATCGTCCAAGCCTATACCCATGGGTCATGGTTCGCCTATTACCACCGATGCCACCAGTCGTTTTCCCTCGGTTCCGCAACTGTTGTGATGCCAAAGGTTATTCCCAGACCCTGAAACAGCTGGTGCCTGATGCGAAGTTTCTAATTATTTTCGATATACCCCTCTTCTGTCAAACTCGGGTCAAACCCAGATTTTTCCTAGGCTGAAATGACGCCAATTGGTTCGATTGTCCCAAAATGACAGAACAGGGATAATATAGCACTACGCATTTAGATGTTTGACATTGTCTTGATGCAAAGCGCGAGTGGGGGAAACCACGGCAGTCGCTCATGGTTAGAAGTTACCGTAAGACAGGCTCGCCTTAATCAATAAGTTTTACCCCTTTTATGCATAGCCTACCAACCATAAAGGCTCAACTGTCTAAGGTTTCGTCTCCGGGGGGAACCCCCAAGACCGCGCTGCCTCCCCAAGACCGTAATGGTGCGTTTGACCCATTAAGAATTAAATTCGCTTGATTGTCGCACCTCTGCATCGCTCCTAAACTCCGAAACTTAGTCATAGCTTACTTTTGACTTCTGAGTTTTAACTTCTGACTTGCCCGTAGCGCTATAAATCGACAAACCGGCTTATATCAATGTCCTAACTTTAATGGGTAGTGCTATAATTTTGTGTGTTATTGTTTGCATTTTGGTTCTGGTCTTAGAAGTACAAATAAGATTTGTTTATTTTAAATTGAAACTGTGTGTATAACTCCTAGAATATAGAAGTAGACCAGTTTTTTGTTTTTAATTATGTTTATTTGTTTAATTATAAGTTAAATCTGTAGTTAATGTGTTTTTAGCTATGTATTTATGTAAGCCTAACTAAATTGCTTTGTTTATAATCAATTTTGTGTGTTATAACCAATAGCAAATAGTAACACTGATAGATAGTGGGGCAATGGAAAGTCAGGTTGGTTTTCAATCCGACTTTGATGGCGATGATTTTTCATTGACGGCAGTAAAAGACTACAGTACAATGACGATATGCAAAGCGACCGCACCTTTTTAGACAGGGAAGTGCGATCGCTGAAGTAAATGATTTGCAGTAAATCAGTTATATCTTAACCATGAAAGAATACGTTACGCACGCAATAATCCAGATCGGGACTTTTAAAAAATTTGATGGCTTCAAGACTAAGGAAGGCATGTACGTAATGTCTCAAACCCAGACAGCGGAAACCGTTGGAGAGAACAAGCAAAACGTGTCAGATTTTTTGCGCTCAAAAGCATTCAAAACCATATGGGGAGAGGGGTTTACGAGTCAGACTTTTGAAGTAGAAGATTCAACTCAATTAATTGGACAACCCAGGATTAATGGATTGCCACTGAAAATAGTAATCATTTATTGGAATTACCGTTCTTACAGGGGTAACAAGGAAGCATACAAGATCCTTAGTGTACTAGCCTTGGATTCTCTAGAGGATCATTTTCGTCATGCTTTTGGTGAAACGGCGACAATGGAAGAACGACGTCAACGAATAGATGCTTACGTGCAGGAACTAGAAGAAAGGTTGAATGCAGCCAACGAAACCATCGCACAGCAGGAACTGGAGTTGCGGCAGTCCTGGGAAGAGTATGATGTCCAGCAATCTTACCAGGATGAGTATGATCGCCAGCTCCGGGAACATGGCATCAACCCTTGGGCAGTTCCAAACACCGAAGACGAGCATTTATGATTTTTGAACTAGCAAATTTTCCCAAATTAACAGCGATCGTAATTAATTACTTGTCTTTGATGCGAACGCGCCCCGCGTGGCCTACGGCCAATCGCTTTTTTTGATGCTTTCATGCCAACTAGGGTAAACGCATAGTACATCATGGTAAATATTTTAGACTAATTTTTAAAAATCACATTAAACAAAACACCAATTATAGTAAAAAAGAAGTACATTAATACTGGAATTAATGATTGAGTCAGGTTTGAACGAAATCTCTTGTTATTCAGCTGGTAATTATCAAGGATATGTTCAACCCTTTCTCCTAATCGTGTATCTTTATTATATATTTCTAGTAGTTTTATATGATTTCTGGCAGTTAATTCATCATAAATACAAAACAATACATATTGTATTCCAATTAAAGCCAATATGATAACATAGGGATATACAGATTTATCAACAATCATGATTATAATTTTGATTAAAAAATTTACACCTTTGTTTATATAAAAGGTGCAAAGGAAGCGCAAAAATAATTTGGGTTTGAGCCTCTAATGTCTTTTCCAGAGTGGAATAAGACCTATCGTTCGACGGAGTTGTTTGCGTTTTTTGCCAACCGAGTTATGTCACCCTCGCGTCCAGATTACCGAAAGCATCTAGACCGGCTCAACTTATCAGCCCAGAGTTTTGATTTGATGGAATTTTTAGGAAGGAGCGAAGGAAATCGACAAACAGATAATTTTAAAGTTTTTCCTTATCCAGACCTCGACAGTGACGGGAAATACCACCTTTGTTTTCTAGTACATGGTTTGCGTCACTTACCAAAGTGTTCTATGGATCGCATAGGGCAGCTACAAGTCGGTGATCCTTTGTGGTTATGTCACGAGTTTCATAATCCTTATGACAATAAGGCTTTAGCGTTAACCACAGAAGATCATTATCACCTAGGGTATTGTCCCCGCTACTTGTCACACGATATACTTAAAATTTTAAGGCATGATCCAAGTTTAGTAGAAGTGAAAGTAGCAAAGGTAAATTTACCTCCTTCTCCGCTCAAGTCTCGGTTATTGTGTGAGATGACTTATTCAGGTTCAAAGGAATACGTGCCGTATGATCACAAGATCTATCAGCCCTTAACTAAGGAAAAAGAAAAGTCGAAAAATTTGCTTTTCCCGATGTAAGTAATACTCCTTGAATCATAACGTGCTCGGAAGTCCTGAATGCGATTGGCCGTAGGCCACGCTACGCGAACGCATTCAGGTACTATAGCGTTTATAGGATTTATGAGGTACGCTTCTCAACCTCAAAGTCCCCCTTGATAAGGGGGATTTAGGGGGATCTTTTTGTACCTCATGGCATAGAGAATTGCTATATATAGCTACGGCGGTTTGCATAACTATCAGCTACACAGGATTGTTTTCCCTATTCCCTATTCCCTATTCCCTATTACCTATTCCCTATTACCTATTCCCTATTCCCTATTACCTATTCCCTATTCCCTGCTCAAGGAAAGTAGTTAAGAGCCGATTTACGAGGGAACCTGTAAGTCTAAAGCCCCGTCTTTTCAAACCGGGGATCAAGACTCATAGCGGTTTTACCCGCTGTGATAAAAATATTTCTAGAGAATCGGGAATCTTACTAATGGCGTTGTAGTAGAAGGTATAGGAGAGTTCAGATCGAAACTGATGATTATCTTAGAGTTCAAGGTCGTTAAAAAGTCTCTATCAACTAGAACCCATACCTGTAAGTGTGGATCCTAGGTATATCGAACTCAGGTAAGTTGAGTTTGTGGCACAATTATTGATCAATTTTTCTCTAAAACTAAAAAAATGTCTCATACCACCATGTCTAACAAAAATATAAAGAGAATTTTCACTTTTGGTATAGCTGTTGCGTCTTCTGTGCTTGCTTTTGCCAGTACTACTAACGTTGCCCAAGGACAAACAAATTATCGCCTCAAAACCATGTTTACGGGCAGTGATAAATGTTTAGATATCATTAATGATGCTAACGACAATAAACCGATTATGGCTGACTGTGGTAATTATTCAGGACAATATTGGCAAATAGTAGCAACAAACAAGTCTGGATATTATCGCCTCAAAACCCTATTTACGGGCAGTGATAAATGTTTAGATATCATTAATGATTCTAACGACAATAAACCGATTATGGCTAACTGTGGTAATTATTCAGGACAATTTTGGCAAATAGAAGCAACAAACAAGTCTGGATATTATCGCCTCAAAACCATGTTTACGGGCAGTGATAAATGTTTAGATATCATTAATGATGCTAACGACAATAAACCGATTATGGCTAACTGTGGTAATTATTCAGGACAGTTTTGGCAAATACCTAATTTTTAACTAACTGTTTGAACTAGAAATTACCCTTTCGGGCAGGGTTGTTTAATTGTCGGGTAGAGCCGTTGACAACAATGGTGACCGCTGTGATGTCAAATGCCAGCGGTCACTTTATTACGTCGATAAACAGAGCTTGACCGATGTAAGTAATACTCTTTAAATCATAACCGGCTCGAAAGTCCTGAATGGGATTTGCTATGTCAAGTATGGATTACAAATGAATGATTACGATGAAGCCACAACAATAACCCTTCTTGATCAGCACATTCCTAGAAGGAGTTTTGTGATGGGGAGAAATTCCTTGTTAAAAATTCCTGTTCCTTAGATATTTGTGAACCGCAATCGTAGTATGATTATATCGATTTGGGAAATCAGCCTGATTTTAAATTTGCCAAAGACATCACCCTAAAGTTAGGAATAGATAATTTAGAATTCAATGCTAAAACGAGCACTTAGTCTGAGATTTCTAATCGAGTGGACGATACCAACAACCACGGGTATGATAATTACTATTGCGTTATGGTTATCGCTAACTGAAAATAATTTTTATGTGTATTTGTTCATGCTTATACCGTTTTGGCCAGCGATCGCACAATGGGTTGTTCTGCGACGTTACATTTCCGACGCTTGGTCATGGGTTGTGCGGACTGTGTTAGGAGCCTACGTTGCCATACCAACCATGGCTTTTTTCTATTCTTGGTATCTAAGATATCAATCTATATTTGTACAAAATCCAACTATCCGATTACCCATGACCTGGACAGCATCTATCCTTACGACCCTAATTGGTTGCGTAGTGATATCTTGGTTCCAATCGGTAGCTCTTTCTAAGCATACGACTCGGGCAGGTTGGTGGATTGTTCTTAACAGCTTAGTTTGGACTGCATTCTCTAGTTGGATAATTGAGATTGGTGCTCATGATTTTATGAACGATCTTAGGAACTACAATTCTCCTTATGCCTACGACTACAATATAACTGGTGAGATGGCAGTAAAACTCATAATTTTAATTATTCCCATCGCCAGCTTGATCCAAGGTCGTATACTTGTATGGTTATTCAACTCCCCTAAGGAGTCCAGGTGATGACCTTTGATTTTATATCAGTTATAAAAGATAAAGAAAAGTCATCTTATTTCTGTTAATAGGTCTTATCGGGACTTGAATATTTTCGGTATAGCACTACCCATTAAAGTGTTTGACATTGATACAAGCTCAAACGCTAATGCACGTAAACTTTTGCCTCTTGCCTCTTGCCAATGCCATTGCGCGTAGCGCTATAGCAGAAGTCAGAAGTCAGAAGTCAGAAGTCAGAAGTCAAACTCTTGCGCTTACTTAGGTTTGAGACTTTTGTCATGTCCGCGCCTGCCCTGGCGACTGCTATATAAGACTGTACTTCTCCCGACTCTCTCAATATTTTTTTACAAAATTTTTAAAAATATGCTATAATATGCAAATTTTTATGTTACAATAAAACCGTGGACAATCAAATCCACGGGAAGAGCCAGCCTGACGTACTTGCTAGGGCGAAGGCTGGCTCTGGCTACCCCTTAAAGTAAAGGAATCGGGTAAATCTGCGGGATTACTCCCGCTTCGTCCCCAAGGCACCGTGCGAGCGAGTCTCCAAGCACACGGCGCGCCCAACTTCTTTAGAACACGTTTTCTTTTGCGACTTACTTTTCCTTGAATC
>NZ_JAAHHZ010000165.1:0-12204 GCF_010672005.1 Moorena sp. SIO4A5
ATGTATCGCCCAGATGAGCCTCTACATTGTGGAGCACGGGTATGGATTGAGACAATTTCTGACTTTAAGGTGATCGCCTAAGCTGTTGTGCATTTGACTTAGACTCAGTTATAAAAAAGTAAGCATTCAGCGGTCAGCCGGTCAGCGTTCAGCCGTTAGCCTTTGGCTGATTACTGATAGCTTGTAATTGATTACTGATAGCTGATTACTGATAGCTGATAGCTGATAGCTGATAGCTGATAGCTGATAGCTGATAGCTGATAGCTGATAGCTGATAGCTGATAGCTGATAGCTGATAGCTGATAGCTGATAGCTGATAGCTGATAGCTGATAGCTGAAAAACCATCAAACCCTATCCCCCTGCTCCCTACTCCCTACTCCCTGCTCCCTTGTAGTTAAACCAAACTACTCCCGACAGATCAAGCTTGCCTGGGTAATTTCTTCCAATTCAACCGCTTTCAACAATCGGGACCAAGCCTCAGCAAACGTAGCATTTTGTAGATTACTACAACGAAGTTTAGCTGCTTGATTCAAGGCATCATACCAAATGCCATTTTCAGCATAAACTGTCATTAGCTTCTGCTGTGAGTTTGTTGTATCTAATGGATGCTTAAACTCTGGCAATTCAACCCGTTTCAACAGTCCTCTAATAAACAAAACCGAGTCATCGTAAAACGAGTCTGGGGAATTACAATCAACGATCAGATACCAGCGATACCACTTACCAACCTTTAAGGAGTAGGGAATAGGTATGCTAAACACACCAGACCGACTTGGCAAAGTAACAGGGAGATATTTTGGAGCAAGCTTGGTGTTAGTTTTTGAATCCTGCAAGGAAAATTCCCCAGAAAGCCCCCTCTCAACAGGTTCAGATTGATAGGAAACATGAACCCAGATAGTCGGAGACTCATTAACTGTCAATCCCCTACTATCTTTAGCGATCACAGGAGTCATCCTAAGGTTTCCTCCCATTTCAGAAACAGCCATAGGACAATATCCACGATTACCTGTACCTCGCCTACGTCCGCTCGGCGCATCACCTGAATAATCTGGCTGTTTAAACTCTACTGCTATAGATTCAGCCCTATTGCCAGTGGATTCCATCAATTGCGCTTGTGCTGGGTAGCTAGTGAGAGTCGTCAGAGCAAACGCAATCCCATAAAGCAGTTTAATTTTAACCATTGTCAACTCCGATGCTTTTGCCAAGGAAGATGCTGGCTGGGTCTCAGAAGTTCCCTTTTTGCATCAATCCTAGTTTCACATCTGATTGGAACATGGTGTATAACGTACTACCAAAACCATACCCACCGAAGTAAGCACCAATACCATTGCTGATGGCACCAGCGGTATCCAACCCCCTTGCAAAATAAACAGATAACAAATGCCATACAAAGCACCAAGTGCCACTCCCGTCGAGATTACCAAGCCACTTAGGAAATGCATACCCCTAGCCTGGCCTGAGCGGAATCCCATTACCAAACCAATTACACTTCCTACCACAGACCAACCCCAAATCCACAGCACTTCTGTTGATTCTGACCAAACCCACAACAAAGGTCGATTATCCAGAACCGCACTCAGGATTTGACTTACCATATGTCCTTGAATCACCACTCCTGGTGTTCGCTTCTCGCTCAGGGACTGACTGGCACTGTAAGGGGTGAGCCAGTAATCACTACTGGTATTAATTGGACCGGCTATACCAACAAGAATAATCCGACCCTTCAGTTGGGACCTGCGCTGGGGCGGAATCTTATCATTGAGAATATCGCCAACATTGACTGTTAGTGCAATATCTTCAGGAGAGCGACGGGAACGGTAATTTAGCAAGATTTGTCTACCTGCTGCATCCACTCTGTGGTAGCCACCGGTATCAGAATTTAATTCCTTCAGCACAACAGTTTTACCGTTATCCAAATCTGGCGCATCAATCCACAATTGCTGATTTGATGTGTAGCCCCATTGGATACCCTTAGCATCTAGATAGTATAGGGCTAGTAGCAGGCTAAGGTTATTCTTAGCAGTACACTTATCAGTCAGGTCTGGTGAGTTCAGAGATAACAGATGGCGACGGAGGATTCCCCCCTTGTCAGGTAAAGCATCACTAAAACTAATCCGATCTGGCCGAATTTCCAGGGGTGGAGAAATCCCTTCGGTGTCCCCAGCCTTAGCATCCTTCACTTTACAGATACCAAATAAATTCTTTTGTCCCAGGTAAGTTGCTAGTTTAGGGTAAGCTGGATCCACCGGAAAATCACGATAGATATCTAAGCCAATCGTGACTGGTTCATACTCCTGGAGTTTCTCAAATAGCCGAGTAAGAGTATGGTCTGATAACGATGCCCCATGCTTGGGTTGCTGTTCCTGATTTTTAATATCCTCTGGGGTAGCCTTAACAATCAACAGACGCTCGTCCCGCATTTCATAGGGTCGTTGTCGCATCAGTTTGTCAAAAGCTTTTAGTTCAAGCCCTTCCAATAGTCCCAACCACCGCAATCCCATCACCAAAGCCATGGCGAATACACTAGCCTTGAGTAACAAAACGCGATCGCACCATAGTAAACGAATCGGAAACGAATGGGATGGTTTGTCGGAGCTAGTTTGGTCTGAAGGAGTAGGGGAGGTACTGGGCAATGAAGTTTGACCCTTTGTTACAGCCGATCGCATCATGTGTTGACCCTCTGAAGAGGTTTGTGACCCATGAGCCTGACTGGAGCTACCTGAAACAGAAGGGAATTGATTGCGATCGCGCAACTGTTGCCAAGTCGGCGGAACAACAGCCGGATTTTGGCAAATCACTGGCAACCAGCTAGCACCAGGATAGTTATCTTCCCACCCTTGCAACCGTTCCCTAGCTTCCCGCACTGCCAAATATAAGGATTTTCCACCAGCAAATGCCGTTAAAAAGGACTTCAAAAACTCCTGTGCCACTCGATCGGGTACCGGCTCCCGCATCACAATCAACTGAGGAATATGTAAATCAGCCAATTCCCGTGCCAATCCCAAGCCATCGCAAGAGTTGAAAATTGCCAGTCTCAAACCACAGGTAATAGCTGTTCTCAGAGCATGCTTTAACTGGGAAATCGTTAAGCTATCAGTTTGATTAATACTTATGTAACCGGTTTTAGCATCCGCCCCACTCCCGCTATGTCCCGCAAAAAACAGGATATCCCATCCCTGTTTATCCCAAAGCTGGTGGTTAAGCTCTTGGCGTTGTGGCTGCACCACAAAAACAGTTTCCGCCTCTGGTAACTGCTCAAGTAAAGCGCGGTCTTTTTCAACCTCAATCCCTTCACTATTTCCTAAAATTCCTAATACCCTAACCTGACCCGTTGACTCTCGAGCTGGCGTTCTGACTCGCTCATACTCTTGGCTACTCAACGCCACTTCTGTCAGCGGGTAATCTTCAAATAAACGCCACAAATGCCAAGGCAATCGTCGCACTTGGTCATCTTCCGCCTCGATAATCACTCTAATTTCCTCAGACGGCATTAGTTTAGTTCGCACTCGCCGTTCAATCTTGTGAAATTCTTCAGCATTGAGCCAGGTATTAATTTGCTCTTCTAACTGTTGAGACAGATTCCTAAACTCAGCTTCTGAAACATTAGTGATACTAACGTCATGAATTTCCAGACGGAGATCGCACCTGAAGCCTCCGTAGAGTGCTGCATACATTAATTGCCAGCGTTTGTAGAGTTTAGGCAGTTCCGGTGCAGCAGGCAAACATCCAGTAAACTGAATCGGATTACGATGATCTGTTTCCCAAAGTTGAGCGATAACAGTAGGAAAACCTTCCTGACAATTTCCATTTCCCAGTTTTAAGACTACTAACTGACTCATCGATACAGCGGTTTGCAATTCAATTAAGTACAAAGTTCTGGGTTTTTAGGGAGCAGGGAGCAGGGAAAAGGGAAGAGGAAAGAGTGAAAAAAATCCTGTCTACCTGATAGTTAGGCAACCCACTGTTTATAGGGGTCTAACCATTAAAACTCTTGCGATGCTAATGTAACATTACTTACTTGTGTTTGTCAACTCCTAAATTGGTGGTATAAAAATGCTATAGTGTAGTTTTAAGATTTTATATCTAGATTGATATCTAGCTTGATCCACAGCTGACTGATTCACCATCAAGGGATATCAGAAAAGTCAGCTTTTAACGCAAACATTAGTTGTCACGTGACCGTAATTTGTGGTATACTGTAAAGCTAGTGACTAAAAAAGTATGGGCGATTAGCACAGTGGTAGCGCGCTTCCTTCACACGGAAGAGGTCACTGGTTCGAACCCAGTATCGCCCATGGGTAAGCATATGCGCACTTATCACAGGCTAGAAGCCTGTTCCACCCGCACAGAATGCATGGGTAGGGTGGGCAAAACCTTGCCCACCCTACAGGTAGCGTTAAATTGAGGGATTTGCGTAAGTCCTATCTGACTTCTAGCTAGTTTGTGGCGCAGGCTTCAACGCTGCGACATAACTCAGATTAAATGAATTCTGACCTGTTTTCTTCAATAGCTGTTCGCGTAGCGTACGCGTAGCGCTTAAGCTGACTACTTACACTCAAACAGTTAACCAAACCGAAAGGTCTCGTTGAATCAAATCTTGGAGTTTGAGGATATCATCACGATAAAATTCCAGCAACTGTTGCCGTTCCTCTTTAGAAAGAGCAGCTTTTTTCTTATCAGTTGAGTTCATGTTAATTAGCGCCAAACGAACAGTTTGCCTCACCTCTAGCGGAACGATGTACTTTAGTCCAGAAGCCACCATAGTTCTGAAGGGATTTTGTTTCCGCAACAGATCATTAACCAATTTTACTTTAGGAACTTGAGCCACTTGAGCTTTTTTGGATACATCCGGGATAAACGTTTCATCTACTCCAATGAATCGATACATATCCTGGAGCAAAGCCACGGAATTTTTACATAAATCATCGTACAGATAAACTTTTATTTTATGTCGATTAAACTTTTCAAAAAAATGTTTCAGTTGATCATTATATAGTCCTTTTTTTAGGGTAAACGACCCCTTAGAGCGAAACTTAAGCTGTTCCGATAATGGTTGAACCTTACCCGCTACATCCGTCGCTTCCCGAACGTGCATTAAATAATCCGAATAAGCTCGGTCTATGGGATTTCGGAGAATAGCAATTAGTTTAACATCGGGCAAATAACGCAATATTAGTTCAGAAGATGATTTATAATGAAACAAATAGTTAGGGGATGCTTCACCAATCGCTATTTCATCCTTAACGTCTTCGAAAAGTTTACAATATTTTTCAAAGGTATCAATTCGATTTTTGTTAGGAGTTATTAGTTCTGGAGGCAACTTTCCCCAATCTTTTTCAAAAAAATTGGTTTCCTTAACCGGACTCATATAAACTTGAGGGTGTTGCGTTAAGTAGTTATAAATCGATGTTGTTCCTGCCTTCTGTACACCTATAATTAAAAAAGTCGGTAATTTCATTTTATTTCTGGTCATAGGGAATAGGGAATAGGGAATAGGGAATAGGGAATAGGGAATAGGGAATAGGGAGTAGGGGTAATAAAATTTAATGTACCTCGTACCCTATAAAAATGTTTCCCATCTCCCCATCACCCCATCACCCCATCACCCCATCTCCCCATCACCCCATCACCCCATCTCCCCATCTCCCCATCTCCCCACACCTCCCGACTCCCTAATTAAGGTAGTTCACTTATTCGCTTCAACCCAGCAGAGTCCTGGTCGTACTCGTCTAGGTCAACGGAAATCGGCTCAACATTCCAGATGTTCTGACCATACTCCCGAATCGTGCGGTCTGAAGAGAATTTGCCCATATTCGCCGCATTAATAATCGACATCCGAGTCCAGTGATGCTGATCCCGATAGGCTTGGCTTACTTGCTTCTGGGTATTCACATAGGACTGGTAGTCTGCCAAAAGCAGGTACTCATCGCCGTACAGTAGGGAATCCACAATTGGCTTAAACAGGTTAGGATTACGGGGATAGAAGTACCTAGAGCCAATCTGATCGATTACCTGCTTGAGCTCTTCATTGTTGTTATAGTATTCTTGCGGGTTATATCCCTCAGCCTTGAGAGCGTATACTTCCTCAGTAGTTAAACCAAACAGGAAGAAGTTGTCTGCTCCTGCTTCTTCTCGGATTTCAATATTAGCACCATCCAAGGTACCAATCGTTAACGCTCCATTCATGGCAAATTTCATATTGCCAGTTCCAGAGGCTTCCTTGCCAGCAGTGGAGATTTGCTCTGAAAGGTCGGCTGCTGGGTAAACCTGCTCTCCGAGGGAAACCGAAAAGCCTTCTAAGAAAACTACCTTGATGCGATCGCTTACATCAGGGTCATCATTGATCACCTCTGCTACTGAGTTAATCAACTTAATCACCAGTTTAGCCATGTAGTAACCCGGTGCTGCTTTGCCAGCGAAAATAAAGGTTCGGGGCAAGATATCGATAGAGGGATTTTCCTTGATCTGGTTGTAGAGAGTAATGATATGGAGTACATTCAGCAACTGACGCTTGTACTCGTGAATCCGCTTGACTTGGACATCAAACAGGGAATTAGGATCAACCTTAATACTGTTGTGCAGCAGAATATAATCCGCGAGGTTTTGCTTGTGCAGCTGCTTAATCTTGCGCCAGCGATCGCAAAACTCAGCATCATTAACAAACTGCTCTAACTGTTTGAACTGGTCTAGATTAGTAACCCAACCCTCTCCAATTTTCTCAGTAATCAGTTCCGACAATTGAGGATTACTCAGCAATAGCCACCGACGGGGTGTGACCCCATTGGTCATATTAATAAATTTATTTGGCCACAATTCATAGAAATCTCGGAGCACATCCTTCTTCAGCAATTCCGTGTGCAGTACTGCCACCCCATTAATAGCATGGCTACCTACGCAGGCTAAATGAGCCATCCGCACAGACTTATCAGGTCCTTCTTCAATCAAGGACATTCGTCTGAGCCGGTCATTATCACCTGGATACTTGGCACGCACATGATCCAAGAAGCGACGGTTGATTTCATAGATAATTTCTATATGCCTCGGTAATAGTTTCTCAAATAGGCTAACTGGCCAGCGTTCCAAAGCCTCTGCTAGCAAAGTATGATTAGTATAACCAAAGGTGTTCCTAGTGATATACCAAGCTCGATTCCAGCTCAATTTGTACTTATCCAAGAACAACCGCATCAGCTCCGCCACCCCAATCGATGGGTGAGTATCATTTAGCTGAATCGCAATTTTTTCATGGAACAGGTCAAAATTGCTATTAGTTCGTCGGTAATTATTAATAATATCCTGAAGAGAACAGCTAACAAAGAAATACTGCTGCTCTAGCCGTAGTTGCTTCCCTTGGGAAGTGTTATCATTGGGATAGAGAACTTTCGAGATATTCTCGGAATAGATCTTTTCAGTCACAGAGCCAGCATAGTCACCGCTGTCGAACACCTCAAAATCAAATTCCTCACTGGCACCAGCACGCCACAAACGCAGGGTATTGACCGTATTTTTCTTGTAACCAGGCACTGGTATATCGTAGGGAGTACCCAAAACCTGCCACTCCGGAACCCAACGCACCCGATAGCGCCCTTCATCATCCTTGTAGGATTCTGTCTTACCCCCGAAATTAACCTCAACCGTTAATTCTGGGCGTCGGATTTCCCAAGGGTTGCCGAAGCGTAGCCATTTGTCAGGACGTTCAACTTGAGCACCGTCAATGATCCGCTGGTCAAAGATACCGAATTCATAACGGATGCCGTACCCAACAGCAGGAATTTCTAAAGTTGCCAGGGAGTCCAGGAAACAAGCAGCCAAGCGTCCTAAACCGCCATTCCCTAGACCAGGCTCAGCTTCCAGGATTTTCAGGTCATCTAGCTCCAGCCCAGATTCGTGGAGAGCTTGGCTGAGCCGATCATATATTCCCAAGTTGAGCAAGTTATTAGTGAGCTGGCGACCCATCAAAAATTCTGCTGACAGGTAATATACCGTCTTAGCATTTTTTCTAGTATAGGTTTCTAAGGTTTTAATCCACCGCTGAAGTAGCCGGTCTCTTACCGTATAAGCCAGAGCCATATAGTAATCGTAGGGTGTAGCCAAAAACTGATTTTTACCCTGGATATAATAAAGATTATCAGCAAAGGCTCGCTTAAGGGTTTCCACCGACATACCTGTACGGTCATCTTCTACCTTAACCTTGATTTGTTGTGTGAGGTTGGTAGCTTCCTTCATAGTATGGCTCATCCTGACCAAAAACTTGTCACTCCATTATGAATTCTCTTTGGTGAGAGAGTAAGGATGGACGGTCATTGGTGAATTATCATTCTCTGTAGTAAAATCACCAATTTGTAACACACAGTTCCTACTTGAGTTGATTTTCCTGCAAAGACTGGATCAGAAACAGATTCAATGGGTCTTGACTAATCTCTTTCACATAAGACTCACTGAGATAGGAAGCATATTCAGGTTGTTTAGCAATATAGGTTTTGAAAAAAGCGGTACTAAGTGCCATCAGGTAAGGACGAGCGATCGCAGGATCTGGCCCAATCAATTCAGGTGGAACCGGTAAGACACCCTCTCCTTCCCCACCCAGGTAGGAAAAGTGAGTACCTGCTTCTGTCACCACTAGATAGTTTTCTGGGGTAGTTAGCCAGCTGAAAGGGGTAATTTGTTGTTCTACAGGTGGCGCAAAGATGTCTCTGATACTAGAGACCATCATGACCGGAACCTGAATTTGTGACATCCCGGCTTCACCAAAGATCGGGTTGCTGAGCGGATTAACAGCAATCACCGCTTTTACCCGTTCGTCTCCCAAATTATAGTCTTCTGGGGGTAGTTGAGTACCTCGACACTGGAGTAGCAGGGATACATCTAAGGATAAATTGTTCTGTCGAGCAGCATCACACTCACTAGTAAGCTGTTCAAAATTGAGCTTAGCTCCTCCTAGAGCAAGAACAGTATAGCCTCCGAAGGATTGACCAATTACTCCCACCTCTTCTAGATTGAGCCTACCAAACTTACTCGGGTCAGAATTAGCTTTAGCCGAAAGTTCATCTAACAAATACTTCACATCCAGAGGACGATGGATGATCGCAGTAGGATTGAGGGGAGTTGCGAAGCCAGCAAAGATTTGATTAATGCGTTCGGAACTAGTACCAATATGCTCCGGGACCGCAACCGCAAAACCGTAAGATGCTAAATGTTTCGCTAGATAGGCAAAGGTATTGCGGTCTGAAGCCAAACCATGGGAAATAACCAGAGTTGGAATCGAGCCTCTTATTGCTCCTTGGTCTGAATAGTTAGGTAGATAAATATCAACGGGAAACGAAGCTTGACGCTCAGAGTTATAAACCTCAAAGGTTTCTTTACGCCAACCTATTCCTCCAGAATTCCTAAGATCTGCTTGTGCTGAGAAATTAAACGATCTTGAGCCTTCTCCCTGTAGTTTTGCCCGATTTTTAATGGCACTAAAGACAACATCATTTACCACAAATAGCCTTGATAGCTCATCAGTAACATCAGAAATTAGTTCCACATCCAGGTAAATAGTTTCTAGGGAAAACTTACGCAATACATTAATAACGCTCAAGCCTTCTGGATCCGAAGCTGCCGAAACTAAAGCACCCCGCAAGGGATAGAAACCATTGCGATTAAAATCTGCTTTTATTACATTCCCTAATCGGCGCAGTAAGGTTTTACCCACCGGTAAGCGAGTAAACAAATAAACATATCTGGGAGAAATATTAAATCGACTATTTAGTAGAATCCGCAGTGCTGCTAATTGTGTTGGTGTAGCAAAGTTGGCATAATAGGCAAATTGCCTGGTCATTGTGCCATCTTTAGCAAAAATTTCCAAGTCTTCAATCCCAATATTAAATTGTCCAAAGGGAGAAACGAAGAAAGTAATTCGCTCTGCTCCTAAAGCAGGAATTGCACTGAATGTAGATACTAGACTCAAGCCTAGGGATAGGGAAAAGCGAGTTAACCACTGGCGCAGTGGGTTATAATGAAAGGATTGGGTGCTCACTTTAGCTGCTCGGGAAAGACTAGGGGAGTTGGTAATAGTTAAGGGAAAACCTGTGACAAGATCATTAAACATGTACAAAGCTCTCAAGACCAAACTGAAACTGAACAACCAACACAAAACCCTGATGGCACAACATGCTGGTTATTCTAGATGGGTCTAAAACTGGGGACTAGGGCGTGTTTTCAAAGTTTTCCGCAAGATATTAGATCCCCCCCAGCCCCCCTTAATAAGGGGGGAGCCATACTCGCTCATCCCCCTTTTTTAAGGGGGATAATGGGGTATCTCCGAGGGGGAGCCATACTCGCTCATCCCCCTTTTTTAAGGGGGATAATGGGGTATCTCCGAGGGGGAGCCATACTCGCTCGTCCCCCTTTTTTAAGGGGGATAATGGGGTATCTCCGAGGGGGAGCCATACTCGCTCGTCCCCCTTTTTTTAGGGGGATAATGGGGTATCTCCGAGGGGGAGCCATACTCGCTCGTCCCCCTTTTTTTAGGGGGATAATGGGGTATCTCCGAGGGGGAGCCATACTCGCTCGTCCCCCTTTTTTTAGGGGGATAATGGGGTATCTCCGAGTTTGAAGACACGCCCTAGCCATTTAGCAATAAGCTTACCATAAATATCATTATACTAGTTATAGTGTTTATTGCATTTATGAGGTACGCTTATCAAGCTCAAAGTCCCCCTTTTTAAGGGGGATTTAGGGGGATCCATTTGTCCCTCATGGAAAAGAGAATTGCTATAACAACTAAAACAGATAAATCCTCGGATATAACAAGGTTAATAGTAATGGGTTTACGGGAAAGACTACTTCGGCGATTTCAAAAACAGGAAAAACCAGAGGAAAAACCAGAGGATATCCAATCCCTCGACTCCCTCGACCAGACCTTAGAACAACTCGACCAGACCTTAGAACAAAAACCCCCTGGGCGAATTCAGTCACTACTGAGCAAATTACCCAAACCAGGAACTCCTAAGGACACCTCAGTAACGGTAAGCAATCCAGAACCAAGCAATACTGACAAAGTTAGAGGTAACATTAGAGGGATACTCAGCAAATTTAAAAAATCTACCACTGACCAAGACATCCCCCAACTGTCCGAAAACTCAGAACCAAGCAATACTGACAAAGTTAGAGGCAAGATTAGAGGGATACTCAGCAAATTTAAAAAATCTACCACTGAACAAGACATCCCCCAACGGTCGGAAAACTCAGCACCAAGCAACCCTGGTAAGATTAGAACACTACTGGACAAATTACAAAAAAACATCTCCCCCAATGACATCCAGAAAATTGACCAGAGCCTGGATCAGATGAACCGGGGGAGGATAAAAGAAATATTTCACAAATTGCTCCAAAATACCAAGCCAGAAGACATCCAAAAAATTGACAAGAACTTAGAACGGATGAACCGGGGAGCAATTAAAGAAATTTGGCCGAAAATTCAAGCTTTAGCTAAAATGGTCCGGGATCCTAATGCCGCTTGGAAGGGAAAAGCGTTAGCGATCGCAGCCTTAATCTATTTAATATCCCCCTTTGATGCCGTGCCAGACCTAATTACCGTAGTTGGATTAGCCGATGATGCAGCCTTGATCATTGCCGTAGTTTCCACCCTAGCTCAGGAACTAGAAAATTATATGGAAAGACAGGCAGAAAAGATAGCGGAGATAGAAGTCCGCAAGTACAATCGGATTGTCAGAATCAGTTTAATCGGCAGCATTGCAGCAGCCATTCTCGCTATTTTGGTCAAATATATCCTAAGTCATACATCATGATTAACCTCTATTCCTTATACCGAATTACCGTATTTATTCTGACTACCTATGGCTTAATACAGCTAATCATTAATCTGCTCAAGTACAAGCCATACTATGAAAAAGTTCCAGGGTTTATGAAAAAATACTTTCTTGAGCACGGGAGCATAATTTTAGGTAAAAAGCTCAACGAAAGTCGTCATGATTTAATCATAAATGGCTTACTGTTGCTTGTATTAGTAATGTTAAACATTATTCTATGGATTTTTTAATGGATAGTAAATATGAGGATTATTAAGTTTTAGGGAGTAGGGAGTAGGGAGTAGGGAGTAGGGAGTAGGGAGTAGGGAGTAGGGAGTAGGGAGTAGGGAGTAGGGAGTAGGGAGTAGGGAGTAGGGAGTAGGGAGTAGGGAGTAGGGAGTAGGGAGTAGG
>NZ_JAAHHZ010000166.1:0-12168 GCF_010672005.1 Moorena sp. SIO4A5
TTGGCGCAGAAATGCTTGCCATTGTTGGTCATCAGGTTGAAACTGAGTCATGGCATCTCTCCTTGTTGTTGGATGATATATTTCCGTAGGGAAGTTCGAGCGTGGAAAAGACGAGACTTAACCGTTCCGAGAGCTATGCCCAAAATTTTAGCAACTTCCTTTTGTGGCACATCCTCTAAATCATGTAGCACCAGCACAGCACGATGGTTCAAGCTCAGTTGCTGCATTGCTTGTTGAATAATGTCCTGATAGTGCAACTGCATCAGATCAGGAGTGTAGGAAGACTTGGCATTTTTTAGGGGTAGATCAGCTGTGTCCTCTGGAAGTTGAAGGTTGAAGGCACGTTGCCGTTGCAACTTGCCCCGCTGATCCGATGCCACATTCCAGCAGATGCGGTAAAGCCAGGTGGAGAACTGTGAAGGTTGCCGTAGTTTTGGTAAGCCTTTCCAAACTCGTAGGAACACCTCTTGTACTAAATCATCAAGAGCATAAGCACCACATAGCTGATATATAGTTGACCTGACGCGCTGCTGATAGCGTCGGTATAGTTGGCGAAAACTCTGCTGGTTCCCCTGTTGGCACTGCAATACCAACTCTGTGTCTGTGCTGGTTGTTTTTGCAGCAGCAGAATCTTCTTTTGAAGCCTGGGCTGATCTGACTGACAACTGTGGGTTCTCCCTCACCGCTTTGTTTTCCTATGTTATTTAGACTCACTGGCCAACAGAATGGTTCAATTTGGTAAAAGTTTAGCCAGAAATGGAGCCAGCGGGGGTAGGGTGACCGGGTTTGGGTTAACTCGGAAGATAGAACAGTAAACAGCTCCAGGGATTGCTGGTCTTACTGACACAACCATCGGTCGCAAAACCCTACCCCCTAACCCCGTTTGCCCTACACCCAGTCAGCCCCTTAACTTTCTTATAATCACAAGAAACACGGAAAATTTGCAGATCTTTACCAACTCTTTAATGTCGAGGGACTTTTGATATGATTTACTTGTATTATTATTTCAATATAATTGGTTATTTCCATATATAGGTTGCATCTGACGGATGGCAGGTTTGGTAGCTAATCGGCCCCAATACCAAAAATTATTTTATTGTGCAATCTACCTAGGGGGAGTCCCTTAAGAACTTATGGAGTCTAGAAGTTCTATAGATATCGATATTAGCCAATACTTACTACTATTGAAACGTCGTTGGCTGCCAGCGGTTGCTATTTTCCTATTTACAGTTATCTCAGCGGCCTGGTCTACCTTGTTTCTCAAGCCTTCCTATGAAGCTGAAGGAAAACTACTGTTTAAAATAGACCGAACCCCTTTCTTGACTGGGTTGGGGGAGGAAATTGAACAGTTACGCCCTCTGGTTGATGCCCAGAACCCTCTGAGTACTGAAATTGAGGTGATTTACTCCCACCCGCTTCTGCAACAGATCATTGATCAACTCAACCTCACTGATAACGAAGGTCTACCTTGGGAACCGGAAGCCCTCAAAAGAAAGCTCACTGTCAAAATTGTGGGTGGCACCGATGTGGTTAGGCTTTCCTACAAGGGTAAGAACTCAGAAAAAGGGGCGGCGGTGATCAATCAATTAATGAGGCTTTATATAGAGAATCAGATCCTATCCAAAAAGTCGGAAGCAGCAAAAGCCCGTGAGTTTATTACTAACCAACTTCCTCAAAGTGAAGCCAATGTCAGGCAAGCAGAAGCTGCTCTACGCCAATTTAAGGAACGCAATCAGGTTGTATCCCTCACAGAAGAATCCCGGTCTTTGGTAGCGGTGATGGCTGACTTAGACAGCCAAATTACCACAGTTCAAGCTCAACTTGAAGAAGCCAATGCCCAAGCTGCTGGCTTGAGAAACCAGGTGGGTCTTAATCCCCAGCAGGCAATTGCTATCAGTGCCCTGAGTCAGTCTACTTCAGTACAGGGCGTACTCCAAGAACTGCAAGAGGTTGAGCGGCAATTAGCGGTTGGGAAAAATCGTTACGGTAAAAATCACCCGGTCATGATTCGGCTGACCAAGCAGCAACGCTCCCTCAGAGGTCATTTACAACAGCAGATTGATCAAATACTAGGCTCACAGAGTCTGGCTGGTACTCAGATACAAATTACTCAAGGGCTTTTAGAAGTTGACCAGCTCAAACAAAAACTGATTAGCGATTTTATTGAATCAGAAGTCAAACGTCGAAGTTTAGCAGAAGGATTAGCAACTCTTGCTAAGGCTAGAATTGCCTATGAACAACGGGTCAATGTTCTTCCTCGGTTGGAGCAAACTCAGCAGCAGCTCGAACAACGAGTCCAAGCTGCGCGCTTGACCTATGAAACCCTGTTGAAAAATCTCAATGAATTAAAGGTCGCAGAAAACCAAGATACCGCTAATGCTCGCATCATTGAGCCAGCAATAGTCCCTAAAAAGCCCTTAGGTGATAAGAAAATAAAGGTGTTGGCTCTAGGGGTGATGTTGGGGGTCACACTGGCCACGACTGCTGTTTTGCTCTTGGAAATGAGAGACCGCTCTATCAAAACTCTCAAAGAAGTCAAGCAGTTATTAAGATATCCTGTGCTAGGGGTGATTCCAGTTTTCAAGCACAAGAAGCTATCCCGTCGTCGGGATGACCTATTTTTCGGAGGGGAATTGCCCGTAACAGACCAGCCTCATTCCATGGTGAGTGAAGTCTACCGGATGATTCAAGCGAATCTGAAATTTCTCAGGTCTGATCACCCACTTAAAGTTATTGTAGTCACTAGCTCCGTTTCCAAGGAAGGCAAATCTACCGTATCAGCAAACTTGGCCGCTGCTATGGCTCAACTGGGGCGTCGGGTTTTGCTGATTGATTCCGATATGCGTCACCCCTGTCAGCATTATATTTGGCAAGTAATGAATGTGGCCGGTTTGAGCCAGGTACTGATTGGTGAAGTGCCTCTAGAGCTTGCCATCTGTCAAGCCATGGAAAATCTTGATGTTCTCACTGCTGGGGTAATGCCTCCTAATCCTTTGGCACTCCTGGATTCAAAGCAAATGGCTTCCCTGATTGAGGAATGTTCAACCCAATATGACTTTGTGATTATTGATGCCCCACCCTTACTTCTGACTGCTGATGCCCTTTGCTTAAGTCCAATGACTGATGGCATGTTGTTGGTGGCTCGACCAGGTGTGCTGGATTTTGCTAATGCTAATGTGGCTAAACAAATGTTAGATAGTTCCGGTCAGACGGTTTTGGGTTTGGTGGCTAATGGTGTCATTCAAAAAGATGAATCGATTGGTTACTTTTACCAGTCACAGGAATACTTCGATTATGGCTCAGTCAGAAGATTGGCACAGCGTAAAGCTGAGACTAAAAAAACCTCGAAGGTTTCCCGGAGATGATTTAAAACTATGACTTATGACTAATCGCTATTCCCGAAAATCAAACAATATAAATTAATGATTTAATTTCCTGGATTAATCCAGACTATAACTAGACTAAAACCCTATTGTTTGATTAGTTACCTATTTTTTATTAGTTAACGCCCTTAGGAAATAACTACTTAAATTATTCTTAGTGAGAAATGAAACATTATATCAAATCCGGTTAATCACTTCCCAACCAAAATAATCCCTGGATGGGAATCGGGAATTACTAATCGGTAATCGTCAACTAGGTAATGATAAATTAATAATTACCAATTAATAATTACCAATTACCTGCTCCATAAGATGATGATTAGTCAACCAGACCTGCTCTTATGGATTAGCTTTACTTATATATAAAATCTAGAATATTACCATGAAAACCCCTGTAATTGCTATTGGACTGGATGCAGCTGACCCGCTATTGTTGGAGAAGTGGATGTCCCAAGGACATCTGAAGACCCTCAACAAAATACGGCAACAAGGAATCTATGGTCGCCTGAACAATACCGTTAACTACAACAATAAGACAGTTGAATTTTCATCCACTGAACCCTTGTGGGTAATGTTTTCTACCGGTTGTTTACCAGATAAAACCGGTTTTTGGGATACCATAAAATTTGATCCAGAAACTTATAAAGTAGTCTGCGACAAAATTTATAGTGGATACGATTATAAAGAGTATAATCCATTTTATGCCTTAGGGAATGACTACCGGGTTGCTGCCTTTGATGTACCAGTATCAGGACTGTCAGATCAAATTAATGGCTTACAAATTTTGGGTTGGGGGGGACATTATCCCTTTGTGCCAAGCCATTCCCAACCGCCGGAATTATTGCCCAATATTATTGCCCAATACGGCAAAAACCCAGTGCTCCATAAAGATAATGGTCGCTGGTGGGATCCAGTTTATTTTAAATGGATTCAGGAAGCTCTAAAAACAAGTATCTCCACCCGCTCAGAGATTTGTCGGGATTTACTTCAGCGTGAACCGTGGGACTTGTTCGTGACCGCTTTTGGTGAAACTCACAGTGCTGGTCATGACCTGTGGGACCGCAGCCAACCAGATCACCAGCTCTACCCTTACCAGAGCAAAAAGAATGGTAAGGCTGGAGACCCAATGCTGAAAATCTTTGAAGCGGTGGATGATGCGATCGCAAAAATTATCGCTGCTGCCCCTAAAGATGCCTATATCTTGTGTTTCGCAGTTCATGGCATGGCGGCCAATGTTACCGATTTGATGAGCATGATGTTCCTGCCAGAATTGGTCTATCGGTATAACTTCCCTGGCAAATATGCCATTACTCCCAGCAAAATCGGAGTCACTCCCCCACCACCAATTACTCGTCCAATCCGCAACTCTTGGCCAGGGGAAGTATGGCGAAAGATTTATGAACCCAATCCCATTAAGCAGTTGTTCAACACCTGGACCCATAAAGCCTTTTTACAATCTGGCCAGCACGGTTTACTCTCTCCTTATCCCCTCATGAAGCACAAGGTGCAATTGGGTTGGATGCCAGCTACTCTATATACTCCCCTCTGGCCCAAGATGAAAGCCTTTGCTTTACCCGCCTTTGCTGATGGACATATTCGCATCAACCTCAAAGGACGGGAACGAGATGGTATTGTTGACCCTTCCGAGTATGATGCTCTGTGCGATAACCTAACAGACTTCCTTTATCGCCTTACCGATGGCAGGACAGGAGAACCATTAGTTAAACAAGTAGTGCGCACCCATAACGTCGCCACAGATGATAACCCCAAACTGCCAGATGCTGACCTAGTAGTCGTATGGCACGAGTGTCCCACAGATGTAGTTGATAGTCCTGATGTGGGACGCATTGGTCCAATTACCTATAATCGTCCTGGTGGTCACCGAGCCAGAGGCTTTTTGATGGCAAGCGGACCAGGAATTACCCCCGGTTCTAGTTTGCCAGAAGCTCATCCTGTAGATATAGCGCCAACCATCTTGAGGTTGATGGGAGCACCGATTCCGGACTACTTTGATGGCAAATCTCTACTTAGTCCGAATTTATCTATCTCAGCCTGAGATATAAATCAAACCTAGGGATAGGGTTTAATTTCCCTATCTGGGTAATTCCTGAGCCTCTTAGATTCAGCCGGTTTAAGGGTGTGGATGCACTCTTAGCTGGCCAGATGCTATTAAGTTTAAACAATTTCATTCATTGCTTTAAGCTGTTGTGCATTTAAATTCAAAACAGCTTAGCAACTTTTACATACAGTATTATGAATACAAATTTATAATTACAATTTTTCAATATAAACCAGGGTTCATGAGAAAACTGTTGGCATTTTTTGAACCAATTTTCACTACTGTTTCCTTGGTGCTCTATTCAGGAGGAGTACTCACTGTAATTTTATCAGGAGGCAGAAGTGAGGGGGATGTCATACAAGAATTTGATTCCTCCCTCAGTAGATTGCTGTTCGTATTAATTTATCTCGTTACCTTTTTCCTCCTAACACTACGGTGGAAAAAGGTACTTTATGTCCTCAGTAAAGATAGGTGGCTCAATCTGTTGGTGGGGATAGCAGTAGTATCTATTTTCTGGTCTTCTGAACCAACAACGACCATCAACCGTGCTGTTGCCCTAATTGGCACAACTTTGTTTGGTGTTTACCTCGCCAGCCGCTACACCATCAAAGAACAGCTAGAAATGCTGGGTTGGGCGTTCGGAGTAGCAGTATTGCTCAGTTTTATGTTTATTGTGGCTCTGCCGAAATACGGGATTATGGGGGGAGTTCATGCTGGAACTTGGCGAGGAATATACGTCCATAAAAATGTTCTTGGCAAAGTCATGGTGCCCAGTGCAGTTGTATTTTTGCTCCTGGCTATTCGGGGCAAAAAAAATAATTTACTGTTCTGGGGGGGGTTTGGCTTTTCCGTAATTCTTTTACTATTTACAACTTCCAAAACTGCACTGGTTAGTCTTATAATTATGTTACTATCTCTATATCTATACCGGATGTTACGGTGGCGATATGACCTACTGATTCCGACTATATTTGCCATGACAACATTCGGAGGCAGCGTCTTAATCTGGTTGTTAGATAATGCAGACGCTTTGCTAGGTGCAATCGGTAAGGATGCTACCTTGACCGGTCGTACAGAGCTATGGCCCTTCGTGTTGGACATGATTAATAAACAGCCGTGGCTCGGTTATGGCTATGGTTCATTCTGGAATGGCTTTAATGGTGAATCTGCCTATGTCTGGCGTGCAGTATTGTGGGCAGCTCCCAACGCCCACAACGGCTTGCTCGACCTATGGCTAGCTTTAGGAATCTTGGGAGTATCAATCTACCTAATTGGATTTAGTTTTAGTTTACTAAGAGCTATTGCTTGGCTTCGTGTAAGTAAAACATCAGAGAATCTCTGGCCATTATTGTTCTTAACCTATACCGTGTTAGCCAATATCACTGAGACGTCAGTGATGATACAAAACAATATCTTTTGGGTGCTCTACACATCTGTAGCTCTTTCGGTGCTTATTCCATTAGAGCGACAACCAAACCTATTGAAATGAACGAAAACTTTCAGTTATTAGTCAGCATTGTCATCAACAACTACAATTACGGTCAGTTTCTACCTCAAGCGATTGACAGTAGCCTGAGTCAGACTTATCCAAATACAGAAGTCATTGTGGTGGATGATGAGTCCACTGACAACTCTCAGGAGATTATCACTAGCTACGGTGATAAAATTATTCCTATCCTCAAGAAAAATGGTGGGCAAGCATCGGCACTCAATGCCGGTTTTTATGTCAGCCGTGGGGAGATTGTAATTTTTTTAGATGCTGATGATTACTTATTCCCTAATGCGGTGTCCGAAGTGGTCGCCGTTTGGAAACCAGGGGTAGTCCAGGTGCAATATCGTTTAGAGTTGGTCAATGCCCTTAGTGAATTCATTGGTATCTTTCCAGCTCCAGACATAAAATTTGATAGTGGCACCGTTTGGCCAATTTTGTTGGAGAAGGGAAAGTACAGCGGTACTGTAACCAGTGGCAATAGTTTTGCACGGTCAGCACTAGCTCAAATTTTTCCTATACCTGAATCTGACTTTACCATAGCTGCTGACGGCTATCTAGTCACCCTGAACCCATTTTATGGGCAAGTGCTATCGATTGAAAAACCCCTTGGGGCATACCGACAACATGGGAAGAATTTGTGGGCTTTTTCTAAGGGAACCATTCCCATTGAACGGTTTCGTCGGTCTATCAACCATGATTTTATCAAGTATAACTATTTAGTACGCAAGGCGACTGAGTTAGGCTATCACGTATGCCCGGATTTGAGCTTTCGTGACTCCAATCATTTGATTCACCGTATCGCTTCTTTACGACTAGATCCTCACCATCATCCTTTTGCTTCTGATTCCCCTTTAGTTTTAGCTTATAAAGGATATTGGTCAATCTGGAAATATTCTAAATTTAATTGGAAAAAGAAGCTACTCTGGAGTCATTGGTTACTGTGGGTAGGGATAATGCCCTATAGTATGGTAAAACCAGTAATTTATTGGCCGCTTAGTTCAGCATCTCGTCCTAAAATTATTCTATGGCTAGTGAAACTAATCCGCCAAGTGATACGCATATTGACGTATAAACAATCGACCTATTAACTCATGTTAAATAGAGCTTAAATTTCGGGTGCATCTCATCTTTGTAAAAACATCATTGATAAAGCATTCCATTTAAGTAAGCACAGCGAAAAAAAATAATCTTATTAACATTTTTAATATTCCATTGTGCTCCTGATAGTTTAACTCGCATTCCTATTTGCTTAATGCCCGATTCAATTGCTCCTGAACCTAGGGAACTAATTCGTTATATCTGATAGTATTCATAGTTAATTATTCGATTTTTATGAGTTTCTATATAGTTGCAAAAATTTTGTGCTACTTTCTTTTTTAAGCCCCTAAATAACTCTAAAGTCTCTGCCACTTTTCCTGACCAGAGTAACTTTTCGCCTTTTTTTAAACGTGTTAATGAACCTCCCACTTTATAAAGATTTTCCTTTAGATGATACCAATCCAATATTTCTCTTCTTTGATCGGGTTCTCCCAGGTCTTCAAATAAGTTCCAAATTCCTTGATGACCATCACCTGTACAAAAAAACGGATTGAGAAGTTTTTGACTATTTACCCAATCTATTAAAACTTGATTTTCTTGAAAAAATGCTCCTATATATGTTCCATTCAAACACACTGCTTTATAATCTTTCCATTCACAGGGCTTACCCTTTTCTTCTGTACGTAACCTGATTTTTCCTCCATCTAAGCTTACTTCTTGTATTCCTAATCTAGATTCTGGCAAGTCTAAATCTTGCTTTTGAACTAATCTCTGTAACGTACTATGTGAAATTTTGATTCCCGTCATTGCCCATAAATCTTCCTCAGCTCTCTTATAGGATTCATTTGCACAAATTATCAGAGCATTTTTTTCCAGTTTTGGACTCAATCGACTATGAGGCTTTAGCTCAAAATAATCCGCCTGTTTATCAGTGATTTCTACCTCTCCTAATATCGTTTTTATTCTTCGAGGTCTGCCAATTTTAACTTGACTGACTTCTGAAAAAAAAATTTAGCTATCTCTGGGGAAACTTCTTCTTGGATATAGTCTCTTAAGGTTGTTTCTAGATCCTCAAATCTTTGCTTATTTACTGGGGGTGTGTGGCGATATAAAAGTTGAGCGACAGCTTTTAAATGTTCTTTTAGCTCTTGCTTTTATTCCGGACTCAAGTTCATAATTTTTAGTAATTATTAAAAATAGGTTATTTCCAATCATATCATGATTTTGGTATTTTTGCAAAAGTGAGATGCACCCCTTAAATTCTTGGTATTATCTGGTTATTCATAATAACAAAAAATTAATTTATTATTAGCTAATTAGTTCAGACTCTCGTGCTCAAATTATGCTCTGGCTAGGGAAAATAATCCGTATTAATCCCTAGATTTGCGTAGTGCTGATCAGCAAACTTACTTAGGATAATCAGCAATATAGTCAATTGTTTTGTCGATTTTTATATAGGTAGAATTAATGGCGAAATAGCAGTGCCATATGACGAGAGAGTTGTTAGTGACTTTACCGAACTTTTTAATCATTGGAGCCCAAAAGGCTGGAACTACCTGGTTAGCCCATAATCTCAGGGAACATCCTGAGGTATTTATACCTGCAAATGAGATTCATTACTTTAATAAGAGGTATAATCTCAATCAAGGTATTGAATGGTATAAAAAACATTTTGCTGATGTTAATGGGAAAAAAGCAATTGGAGAAAAAACTCCTAATTACTTATGGATCGATCCATTGCCTGATGCCCAGGGTAAAGTCTACTATGACCCTCTCGAAGAAATTTCCTATTCCCATCGACTAATCTACGAGACATTGCCTGAAGCCAAACTTATTGTAGTCCTAAGAAATCCAGTTGAACGAGCCATTGCTGCTATAAATCACTTTATCAAAAATGGAGCTATATCTCTAAATTATGACCTTGATGACCTATTAATTGGTGATAAACAACCCCTAGTTGAGCGCTATGGCATCATCGATATGGGACGATATTATCGCCAACTGCAAGCCTACTATGAATACTTCGATCCTAAGCAAATGCTAATTCTAGTCTTTGAAGAAGACATTGCTCAAAACTCAGAGGATTCTATGAAAAAAGTTTGTGAATTCCTTGACATAGATTCTTCCTTTGATTTTAGGAAAAAGTCTAAGAAAGTCCATCAAAGCACTAGTTCACCAATTGCTCGTTATCTGGGAACCCGTTTCCCATTTATGCGTGGGTTGATCAATCGTGTTGATCAGCGCTTACCCTTACAACACCAAAAGCTTCGCCCCAGTCCATCAGCGATTCAAAAACTCTACACCATCTATGCCAATGACAATCAAAAGCTATTCAAATTATTGGGGCGGGAGATATCGGCATGGTATAGCAAAGAATTAGTGGGATTAAGCAGCTAGTCAGCCTAAGGGTGAGGATAATGAAAAATTAGCCATCTAAGCAGGAATAAATCAGATAATATATAAGTTGCCTTCAGAGGTATTATGATGCTAACTTTTATAGTAATATCTTTGATGGCAACTTGGTATAAGTCATACCAATTCCCTGATTGTCTTCTTAGTCTGGGTAATCAGAGATAATTTTCGATCAGTTACCAACTTGGCAGATAATCCTGGCAGCGAAAAGGTATGCTCCAAATTACTTGATATGAATTTTCAATCCCTCAAATCCAGGCTCATTGGCATATTTCAGAAATCCCTAGTACGTAACACCTTGTGGATGCTATTGGCTAAATTTCTGAAGATGATTGTCCAAGCCGCCTACTTCGTGATGATTGCTCGTACCCTCGGTGCTCAACAGTATGGTCTGTTTGCTAGTTTGACGGCTTTAGCGGCGATTATATCCCCTTTCGCAACCTGGGGGAGTGGAGATGTTTTAATTAAAAATGTTTCTAGAAACCGAGCCTTATTCAAGGAATACTGGGGCAATGCGCTGTTGATGATTTTTACCTCTAGTTTGGTGCTAATTGCCTTAGTTATGCTTATAGCTCCAGCTATTTTACCTAAAGAAACGTCGCCCCTGCTAATATTTTTGGTATTTTTGTCTGACTTACTCTTTTTGAAAATTTTAGCCACCGCTGGTCAGGCATTTATCGCGGTCAGTCAGCTTAAGCACACCGCCCAGATTCATTTTTTACTCAGTCTAAAAAACTTAGTGGCAACACTTTGTTTTGTCAGCTTCTTTCAGACATCAGATATTGTAGTTTGGGGAGCTTTATATCTGGCTAGTACAGCAATAGCAGCTGGGGTTGGATTTCTGATGGTACATCGGATGTTAGGAACTCCTAAATTGGCAATATCAAAGATCAAGCCGGAGATGCTTCAGGGATTCTACTTTTCTCTCAACCTTTGTGCTGAAACGGTTAACAACAATGTAGATAAAACCATGCTAGCGCGTCTTTCTACATTACAAGCTACAGGTATATATGCTGCTGCATACCGTTTAATTGATGTGGCATTTGTCCCTGTACAATCTCTGTTAGCGGCTTCCTATGCCAAGTTTTTTCAGAAGGGAGCCGCTGGCATCCAGGGAAGTCTCAATCTGGCCAAGCGTCTATCACCAATTGCTGGTATGTACGGAATAGCTGCTGGTATCGGGTTGTTTATCTCCGCTCCAATGGTACCCTACATTATAGGTGATGACTATAGGGAGGTAGTCAATGCCTTACGTTGGTTAGCACCGATACCGTTTTTTAAAGCCATGCAGTTTTTTGCGGCGGACACCCTGACTGGTGCTGGATTTCAAGGGTTGCGTAGTAGCATACAAGTAACGGCAGCTCTGTTGAACTTTTCGTTAAACCTTTGGTTAATTCCTCTGTATTCATGGAAGGGAGCTGCCTGGTCAAGTTTAACCTCAGATTCCTTGAGGATGCTCAGCTTATGGCTATTAGTGTTTGTCTTATATCGGCAAGAGGTGACTAGAAGCAAGCGCCTTCAAGAATCGGAACATTAATCTTTATCCCCTTTCTCTAAGAGGGATGTAACCTAAGATTGTTAGGTAATTGCTCATGGGTAATTGCTCATGGGTAATTGGTCATGGGTAATCGGTAATCGGATCACCATTACCCATGACCTTGGCTGATTTTTACAAAAAATTTGCTGTTACTTAGGATGAAATTTCACTTTCTTTAATAAAGCTTTACATAATTTTTACGGATATTCTCTTAGAATCAACTAGAGCTAGCAATAAGTCTCTGGCA
>NZ_JAAHHZ010000167.1:0-12126 GCF_010672005.1 Moorena sp. SIO4A5
GCGATCGCATTAATCTGAGCTTTCTGATTCTTGATTAAAATGACCTTGACATCAAGCTCAAGGTCATTATTTCAAATGAATTGTGATAATTTTTGTTCCCTGTTCCCTGCTCCCTGTTCCCTGCTCCCTGTTCCCTTTGCTATTTAATGTGAAAGGCAAACCTTGAGAATTAGGCAATAGAAAGATCAAGTATAGTCCGTGCTCGATCTCTTATCTCAGTTCTGCGCTGAATTGGTATGGCAAAGTAGTTAGTTGTTCGTCTAGGATAATAATGGGACTCAATGAAGCATTCTTTACTTAATCCAGGCCCATTGTGTGCAACTCTATTAGGTACGAACAATTCATAACCATAATCATTTAACCAGGACACTATATCTGCTTTTGTAGATTTCCAATCATCCTCTTGGGATGGGGCACTTTCAAACATTATCACTGGACTATTTTTGGTAATGATAGTCTCACTTCCGCGAATAACGTCTAATTCAGCACCTTCCACATCAATCTTGATCACGTCAATGTCATCTGATGATACCAGGCTGTCTAAACGTACGATTGGAACTTTTATTTCAACTGAAATTGATTTTTTATCTTCGCTAGGTTGCCTTAGGGAGCTATAGCCAGATTCTCTGGTATTTATATAGAAAGATACTTCTCCTTCTGTGTTGCCAACCGCATAGTTATGTACTTCTACGTCAGGAAACTTACTACGAAGTTTCCTGGCTTTATCGGGTATCGCCTCCACAGCAATAACTTTTATACTTGCATCGTAATCAGATACTAAAGCTATAATTGAACCAATATGTGCCCCAACATCAATAAAAGTCTTGTTGTGATCACATAATTGAGTGACCAAACGTGTAGCGATCTGATCGTTAATTATAGTTCCTAAACTTTCCGATTTAGTGACTGCCCCTTTTACCCTATCTATTGTATCACGGGTTGCCATTGCCAGTTTCCCAAGGAAAGTACCCAGAATTAGTTGCTTCATTACAAGGTAGTTGGCTTTAGACCTTACCTACTACTATACAGTCTAACTTTGGGTCTTCCGGACAAAATGATGCTAATTGAGCACAGACCAAACCTAAATCTAATGCTGGCCAAGGATTTTGGGTATTTAGATATCCTAGACGAGTAAGAAACAAATTCTAAAAAAAATACATCTATACAGAATAGTTATTTTAGCTGATCGTAAAAATTATAACCTCATAAATTAGAATTTTATTTATTTGTAAATGCTATATCTACAAACCAAACTATCTGGAAAAAACCAAATTATAATTAATCTAGTGTAAGCATTCAGCTATCAGTTTATGGGCTACGTTAAGTCCCAGCGTCGTTCGCACAGCGTGGCCAAACGCGCCCCGCGTGGCCTTTAGGCCAAGGCCAAAGCCTGTGCCACAAAGCTGTTCCCGTAGCGTGGCCAAGCTACGTGAATGGCCAAGGATTTTTCTGTTGACTTTCAATTCTCATTCATCTATCAATATTAAATTCTCCCGTTCCCGTAGCGTGGCCATAGGCCAAACAGGTTTATTTTAAGCTGACGGCTGACAGCTGACGATATACTTTTCTTATTCCAAGAGGATTTTGATTAATTAATTCTTATCCAGAGTGTTGTATATTTGTGATGTTTATAGCAAAGACAGCAATTTGTCAAGCCCTCTTACCAAAACTTCACGGTCTTGCTCCCATCACCTGTGGGCTTGATATCCTCAATGGATTGTCTTTTTTGGGTACCCTTGAAGGCCCTAGCCCTTCGGGCTAATCCCTCTCAAGTTCCTACACATAACTCATCAATTGTAAAGCAATTTTTAAATTACTGAAAATGGTGTCCTATTTGGCACTTATTTCGGCTTTACCCCTAACTGTTCAATATTAATTAAAAAAGGAAAAATCAAATCTCCGGATCTGGTTGAATTTGACGGTATAATTAAATCGTTAACTCTTGATTTTACTCTGAAGATAAAACCAACAGGTCGAAGGACAAAGCTGATTATAGTTCCTATTGGTTTTTAAAATTAGTTAGGGTAGCAGCTATTTTTACTTTGTCTAGGTTTTTACGCTTAGGTGCAACCTCTGAGCAGAGCTATACTTCTTGAGTAGTCAGTCTATACATATGACCAGGACGAAAGCTCAGAATACATAACCAAAAATTTGGATATAGTTAAAGTTTTTCCGAGAAATTACCAGTTATTTACTGTCCTATAGTTAACAAAAGATGACGATTGCCAAAACCGGCTCTGGACTCAATTCAAGTATATACAATCTACTTGAGGCCAGGGCAAAGAAAAATCCCCAAGACATAGCCATTGTTGCTGCCGGTCGGTCTGCCCTCACCTACAGTCGTTTGTTTGATGCTGTCACCGATGTGGGAAGCAAATTAAATGCAATGGGTGTAGGTCGTAACGACCGAGTGGCGATCGCATTACCCAACGGCCCAGAAATGGCTGTAGCTTTTTTGGCCATCGCCTGTTTTGCCACCTGTGCCCCTCTAAATCCTGGTTATCGCCAATCGGAATACGATTTTTATCTATCGGATCTCGATGCTAAAGCCCTGATTTTTCAGTCAGGAGTTGCCGAACCTGCCCTAGAGGTGGCTCAAAAAAGAGGTATCCCCCTGGTCGAACTTACCCCCATCCCAGAAGCAGCAGGTATTTTCAACCTTACAGGTGGGGATGGGAAAAGTCCAGCCATGGCTGGCATCGCTCAACCCGAAGATGTGGCTTTAGTGCTGCATACTTCTGGGACTACCTCCCGCCCTAAAATGGTGCCGCTCACAGGCAAAAACCTCTGCACCTCAGCCCAAAATATTGGCGTGGCTTTGAATTTAGTCGAGAGCGATCGCTGTCTGAACGTGATGCCCCTATTCCATATTCACGGACTGATCGGGGCCTTACTTTCATCCCTAAGTGCAGGAGCGAGTGTGGTTTGTACTCCCGGTTTTGACGGGCCCAAATTCTTTGACTGGTTAGTAGAATTTCATCCCACCTGGTATTCAGCCGTACCCACCATGCACCAAGGGATTCTAGCCAGAGTCACAGAAAATCGCCAGATCATTTCCCAATGCCCAATTCGCTTGATTCGCTCTTCATCTGCTCCCTTGCCACCCCAGGTCATGGCTTCGTTAGAAGCAGAATTCAACGCCCCGGTGATCGAATCCTATGGCATGACTGAAGCTTCCCATCAGATGGCAAGTAATCCCCTGCCGCCTAAAACTCGCAAACCCGGTTCGGTGGGAGTCGCTGCAGGACCGGAAGTCGCGATTATGGATGAACAGGGCAACTTACTACCAGTTGGTGAGGTAGGAGAAGTCGTGATCCGGGGTGAGAATGTCACTTCTGGCTATCACAACAATCCTGATGCCAACCAAAGTGCTTTTACCAACGGCTGGTTTCGCACGGGAGACCTGGGTTATTTAGATAGGGACAACTATCTTTTCCTCAAAGGTCGGATTAAAGAAATTATCAATCGTGGGGGCGAGAAAATTTCCCCGCGAGAAGTAGATGAAGTGCTTTTAGACCATCCAGCGATCGCGCAGGTTGTCACTTTTGCCACACCCCATACTTTATTAGGGGAAGATGTGGCTGTTGCGGTGGTTTTGCAGGAAGGAGCATCAGTAACAGAGCAAGAAATTAAAGAGTTTGCTGCTACTCGATTGGCTGATTTTAAAGTTCCGCGTGTGGTGGTTTTTATCGATGAAATTCCCAAAGGTCCCACTGGCAAACGGCAACGGATAGGTTTAGCCCAAAAATTATGCTTAACTGCTTCCGACCCGACAATGCCAAGGGCAGACTATGCCCCACCAAAGACACCAATACAAAAAGAGTTGGTGCAAATTTGGTCGGAGATTTTAGGAGTAGATCGGGTTGGCATTTATGACCACTTCTTCCAATTAGGAGGAGATTCTATTTTGGCGACAAGAATCGTAAATCAGGTCAGAAAAGTCACTAAGGTTGAATTATCGTTTCTCTTCTTTTTTCAGGAACCTACTCTGGCGATAATGGCAGATTTAATTACTGAACAGCAGGCAGAAATAGTTGAGGATACCGAGATATATGCCATGTTATACCAACTAGAATCTCTGTCGGATTCAGAAGCCGAAGATCTGCTTTAAAAAAAAATAAAAAATTAGCTTTTTTATATATAAAAATGGGAACCAATAACGGCCAAAGCTTACAAGAACAATTGAAACAAAGAGACATCTTTCCCTTTATAGGAGTTTACGATGTTTTTTCCGCCTCAATCGCCGCCAAATATTACGACGGTATATTTATCAGCGGTTTTAGTTTTGCGGCCAGTTTTTATGGGTTACCAGATATTGGATTTATTGCCTGGTCTGATATTATTGCTTTTGTTCAAAGGATAAAAACTGTCCTTCCCCATGCCTATATTCTCGTCGATATTGATGATGGCTATGTCGATACTGAAGTGGCTTGTCATGTCGTTACTATGTTGGAGTCCATCGGGGCAGCTGGGGTAATTATTGAAGACCAAAAAAGACCGAGAAGATGCGGTCATTTTGAGGGTAAACTCTTGATGGATTTAGAGGAGTTTATCGATAAACTAAAAAAAGTTTTGGCAACTCGAAAAGAGTTATTTGTAGTGGCGCGAACCGATGCCAGCGAACTCGATGAAATTATCAGAAGAGCTCAGGCATTTGCGGAAGTGGGTGCTGATGCGATATTGGCTGATGGTATCAAGGATTTAGAGGTAATCAGAACTTTAAAGACTAAAGTAGATAAACCATTAGTATTTAATCAAATAGCTGGAGGAAAATCTCCAGCTTGCAGTCTGACAGAACTGAAGGATGCAGGGGTTTCTCTGGTGAACTACAGTACTCCTTGTTTGTTTACGGCGCAAGAGGGAATTGAACGGTACATGCAATCCCTGAAAGAAAAAGATGGATTATTACTAAAACAACAAGTGGGTGTGCCTGAATGTACTGCTCTTTTGCAGGAAAATCTGGCTTTGAGAAATAAACGCTAACAACTACTTTTCAGGGTGTATCTCATAGTTTTAGTAAAAATATTTTTCCTAATCCTGATGAGTGACATTAATCAACGAATTGCTAAACTTTCACCAGCTAAACGGAAATTACTAGAGCATCAACTCAAGCAAAACCTCAAAAATACTAACTACCAACCGACAATTACTCCGAGAGAAAATCCACAGTCGATACCTCTGTCCTTTTCTGAGGAACGGATGTGGATATTAGATCGGTTAGAACCGGGAAATCCCGCTTACAATCGTCCTACAAATATTCGTCTCACAGGTTCCCTGAATGTAGAGGCATTAGAAAGAGCGATTAACGAAATCGTGGGTCGCCATGAAGTGTTTCGCACCAGTTTTATCGCAGTAGATGGCCAACCAATACAGGCGATCGCTTCCAGTTTGACTGTAAAGTTGCTGATCATAGAATTGAGTCATTTACCGAGCAACGAACGAGAAATAGAAGTCGAACGCATCGCCGTTGAGGAAACACAACAGAGATTCGACTTATCTAAATTACCCCTAATTCAAGCCAAGTTACTGCGACTGAGTGAGGAAGAAAATATCTTGCTCCTGACGATACACCACATTATTTTTGATGGTTGGTCAGCGGGAGTTTTGCTCAAAGAACTTGCAGTAAATTATGAAGCTTTTGCTACTGGAAAGTCATCACCTCTCCCACCACTACCGATTCAATATGCCGACTTTGCCATTTGGCAGCGACAGCGACTGCAAGGGGAAAAGTTAGAGTCTCAGCTTGCCTATTGGAAAAAACAATTAGGCGGCAGCTTGCCAGTGCTGGAGTTACCCACAGATCGACCGCGAAGGCCGGTGCAAACTTTCCAGGGAGCTAAGCAAAATTTATTGTTACCCCAAAACCTGAGTAACTCTCTCAAGGAACTGAGTCTGAGGGCAGGGGTGACGCTGTTTATGACCTTGTTAGCGGCTTTCCAAATATTACTTTATCGCTATACGGGTGAGGAAGATATTATAGTTGGAACTCCGATAGCAGGTCGCGATCGCATAGAAATAGAACAACTAATTGGTGTGTTTATAAACACCTTAGTCTTACGTACTCAACTAAATGGCAACTTCACTTTTTCAGAATTGTTGGCTCAGGTGCGCGAGGTAGCTTTAGGAGCATATGCTCACCAGGATATTCCCTTCGAGAAGTTGGTGGAAGAATTGCAACCAGAGCGAGACTTAAGTCATACTCCCATATTTCAGGTGTTATTCCAACTGAGAAATTTACCAAGTGAGGTAGTAGAAGTACAAGGTCTAAAATTTCAAGACTTCCAGTTTGATAGAGGTATTACACAGTTTGATTTAACCCTGGATATTGTTGATAGAACCGAAGGGCTATGTTGTGTATTTGAATACAATCGGGATTTGTTTGATGGGTCAACTATTGAGCGGATGGCTGGTCATTTCCAGACCTTGTTGTCAGGGATTGTGGCAAATCAAGAGCAGCGCATATCACAATTACCTCTACTGAGTGAAGCAGAACGCCATCAATTATTAGTTGAATGGAACAATACCGCCACAGATTATCCCCAAGATAAGTGTATTCATCAGTTATTTGAAGAACAAGTAGAACTCACTCCCGATGCAGTAGCAGTGGTGTTTGAAGATAAGCAATTGACCTATCGCCAGTTAAATAATCGGGCAAATCAACTAGCCCATTATTTACGTTCAAAAGGAGTAGGCCCCGAAGTTTTGGTGGGGATTTGTGTAGAGCGTTCTGTTGAGATGTTGGCGGGACTTTTGGGAATACTCAAGGCTGGTGGTGCATATGTACCTCTTGATCCCAATTATCCTCAACAACGTCTGGCTTATATGTTATCAGATTCCAACTTAAAAATATTACTTACTCAACAACACTTAATTAAACAACTTCCAGTGCACAAAGCACAAACAATTTATTTAGATAAAAATTTGCAACAATTTGCAGAACAATCTCAAGATAATCCCTACAGTGAAGTTACATCTGAAAACTTAGCTTACATCATTTATACCTCCGGTTCCACAGGAAAACCCAAAGGAACAATGATTGTCCACAGTGGTATGGTAAATTATTTAAATTGGTGTACAAAAGCTTATAATGTTGCTGAATTTGAAGGTTGTCCTGTCAATTCTTCTATTGGGTTTGATGCGACTATTACCAGTTTGTTTTCTCCTCTATTTGTAGGAGCAAAAGTAGTATTATTACCAGAACAAGAAGAAATAGAAGCACTTAAAAAAGCTTTGTGTTCCGATACTAAATTTAGCTTGGTTAAAATAACTCCATCACATTTAGAAATACTCAGTAATTTACTCGCTCAAGAACAAGTAGAAATTAAAACCCAAGCATTTATTCTCGGTGGAGAAGCCTTATCAGAAAAACATACTTTATTTTGGCAACAATACGCGCCTACTATTAGATTAATTAACGAATATGGCCCCACCGAAACGGTGGTGGGATGTTGTATTTATGAAGTAAAAAAAAACACATTATATCATCGAAAAAATATTCCCATTGGTCGTCCAATTTATAACACCAAATTATATATTTTAGATAAATATTTACAACCAGTAACTATTGGAGTTATAGGTGAATTGTATATCGGTGGTGCTGGTGTTGCAAGAGGTTATCTCAACCGTCCTGAATTAACTTCAGAAAGATTTATTACTAATCCCTTTGGTAATTCAAAATTATACAAAACAGGTGACTTAGCTCGCTATCTCCCCGATGGCAACATCGAATTCCTCGGTCGCATCGACAACCAAGTCAAAATTCGAGGTTTCCGCATCGAACTATCAGAAATTGAAGCAACTCTAATTCAACACCCTGAAATCCAAGAAGCCGTAGTCATAGTAAGGGAGGTTTTACCTGGTGACAAACGCCTAGTAGCCTACGTTGTTTCTCCTGGGGAAAACATCGACATTCTCACCACCAAGCTGCGGGGCTTTCTCAAACAAAAATTACCCCAATACATGATACCCAATGCCTTTGTAGTATTAGATGCTTTGCCTCTAACACCCAACGGCAAAGTAGATCGGCGTGGCCTACCGGCACCGGATACTTCCAGGCAGTTGGGAGCCGAAACCTTTGTTGCACCCAGAGACTCAACTGAACTCCAACTAGCCCAAATCTGGTCACAAGTTCTCGGCATCCAACCCATAGGAGTAACAGATAACTTCTTTGAGTTGGGCGGTCACTCCTTGCTGGCAGTGCGCTTAGTTGCAGAAATAGAAAAAGTCACTCAGACCAAACTGCCGTTGGCTGCCCTATTTCAATTTACAACCATTGAGGAAATTGCCAGTCTTCTCAAAGAACGAGAAGTAGCAGATAATGCCAACCCGAACCTATCTCCCGAGTTGCTGCCACTGGATACAGATGACCTTCGCGCCTTGTTAACTATTGTAGCTGGTCGAGAAGGAGCACGACCCAGACCGGATTCTCTAATGGTTACTATCCGTCCCACAGGGGTGAAGCCACCGCTGTTTTATTGCGCTAATGGTGTCGGGGAAATATCTACTCTTGCCCGCTATTTAGGTGAGGAGCAACCAGTTTATTTCCTAGAATCTGGTTACGTGGTTATCGGTAAAAAAGGCCAAAAGACAGAAGCTAATGTTAAAGCAATAGCCGCTAGTCACGTTCGCGATATCCTGGAGGTATATCCAACTGGGCCAATACTGTTAACAGGATATTCTTTTGGTAAAAATGTAGCTTATGAAGTTGCCAAGCAACTACAAGAGCGCGGAAAGAAAGTGGCTTTTCTAGCTATATTAGATACTTGGGGTTCGGGACAGATGTATCGCTACTATCTGCAAAGAATAGAGCCGGCTCTGGTGGCAATGAAAAAGGAATTATTACGTGGTTCGTTAGTGTCTTGTGCTTGGCAGTTAGGCTCGTTGCTCTGGGAAGTAAAAGACAATTTAACCATACAAAAGTCTATGTCTGCTGTGGGAGCGAATCAAGGAGAGTATCTGATCCAAGGCTACTCGGGTAAAATTACACTCTTCCTGACTCGGGTTGCTCGTGATCACCGTCACCACATTAAAATTCGGCGTTGGCTGTTTCCGTTAAGGGCTTGGGAGGAACACGTTGTCGATCTAATCAGAGTTCCTGGGGACCATTTGAGTATGCGAACCGAACCTCATGTGCGGGTGTTAGCAGAGAAATTAAAAATGTGCATTGATCAGGCTTTGGCTGCTGAAGCTGATCGTGAGTAATCTTTAGTTGACAAGCAGCAGTTACAGTGGTAAGGTAGACCTTACAGTTCACCTAAAATTTAAATCCTAATAAATTCCAAGAATTTAGGAGCCAGATAAATAGCCATGCCGCTAGCATACTCAAACAATAATACCCTCGTCTGATCCAAGACCAGTTTTTGTCTCTCCAAGCCAGTAAACCAATAATCGATACTATAGTACTCAAGCCTGTGGTCACAATGGGTAGATAAAGTAACGCAATCATCACAGGGGGCATTCCGAAGAAAAATTCCCAGAAATCTATTGTACTAATAGCTATCCCCATTCCCATCAAAAAGCATAAATTTAAAACACTAATCAGACCAATGATCAACTCCACTAGACGAGTATGTCGTGAAACTAGAGTTAAAGTTTTATTTTTGCGGCTCATTAATGGTCTAATTAGCAAAACTAAACATCCCCATAGGAAGATTATTACAGAAAATCCTGCCAGTCCAAACTGTAAAACAGCAGCTTCGTACCATGGTAACTTTTCATAGGTTAAATGGACATGACTACTCATAGACATACCAGTAATTTTACCCTGACTATCTGGCCGAAAATTTATATACATATTGCTATCAGTAGCGCGAAATAGGAGTGGCTCTACTTCCTCCCATTTACTTCTTCCTGGAAATATAGTTAATGTGTGGTCTTGATTAGTTTTAATAGTAAATAATCGTCCAGATTCAAGCAAAACAATTGCTAACTTAACCAGGGAGTTTCGAGGATCTCGAATAAAGCGATAGCCGCAATTAATTTGTTTATATTGCTGTTTATATTGCTGGTTAATATTAGCTTGAGGGATAGCTTCAGGGATAGCTTTAGTAATAATTTCGGTAGGTGATGCAATGGTTTACTGTACAGGATAATAACGATCTAAAAACTGTTCAACCAACTCGTATCGCAAATTTTCATTAAGACTGTTACGATTGTAAGCAATATAGAAACCTAACTTTTGTTCTGGAATTAAAAACACCAAATTAGTATACCCTGACATGCTACCGCCATGTTCAATTATCCGTTGATTATTCACAAAGCGCTCAAAAAAACCATAAGTAGATCCTGCGGCTTGAGGAATGTTCGGAAAATTAGTATAGTGTTGTCGGTGCATCTCCTTTACTGTAGTGTCATTCAGGATACGCTCTGTACCATAACGACCTCCCTGTAAATGAGCAATCATAAAGTGAGCCATGTCTTCAGCAGTAGTAGTTAAAGCTGTAGTAGGAACACTTTTATTACAGGTAAAGGGTTGCTTTATATAATTGCCATTTTTGTACTGATATCCCACAGCTAAGTTAGCTGCCAGCTCAGACGGTAATGGTTGCTGAAAACTACTTTGACTCATATCCAAAGGTTGTAGGATACTTTGGTCAATATATTCACTGAAAGGAATTCCAGCAACCACTTCGACTAAGTAACCTGCCAATGCTAATCCTACATCACCATAAACATATAATTGACCTGGTGGTCGCACTCGCTCTGGTAGATTTTCTGTGAGAAATTTTTCTAAGGATAGCAGCTGAGACTGGCAACGAGTGGCTCCGCCAATCACCCAAGCTACATCGAATCCATCAGTATGAGTTAAGAGATGATCAACTGTAATTGGCTTAAATTTATTAGTCTTGATTTGAAATTCCTTAAGATACTGGTTAATATCTTCATGTAGCTTAAGCTTGCCTTGCTCGACTAGTTGCATTACTGCTGTAGAGGTAACTAGTTTAGAGACAGAGCCTACACGAAACAGAGTTTTGTTAGGAATAACCGGTATCTTATCCTCAAGGTTAGCGTAGCCGTAGCCTTTTGAGAAGATAATTTTGTCATCTTTTACTAAGGTAAATACCGCACCAGTAAGATTATTTTCTGTAATTTGATTTACAAAAAAATTGTCACTAAATTCTTCTATATCATGGAATTTAGTTAGTTCTAACTGGGAATCATCGGCTGTAGATACCATAGGCAAATCCCGGTTAGATACATCCTGAGCAAATACGGGCAGTACAGAAACACTAACAATCAAGATAGCTAAACTTATTGATTGAATCAGCTTTAATAATCTATCTAATGTTTTTTTCACTAGTTTTAGATTTGATAAATTTTTGATAAAAGGGAATCGGGAATCGGGAATCGGGAATCGGGAATCGGGAATCGGGAATCGGGAATCGGGAATCGGGAATCGGGAATCGGGAATCGGTAATCGGTAATCGGTAATCGGGAATCGGGAATCGGGAATCGGGAATCGGGAATAGTAAAGCTAAATCTGTTACCTCTTGCCTATTACCTGTCCCTTCAACAGTCAACCAACCTACCCTACGGGAACGCCAAAGGCGAACAACAGTCACCCAACATTCAACTTTCAACAGTCACCCAACCTTCAAAATTCAACTTTCAACCAACATTCAACTTTCAAGCAACATTCAACCTTCAACCTTCAACCTTCAACAGTCAACATTCAACCTTCAACCAACCTTCAACCTTCAACCAATCTTCAACCTTCAACAATATCCCAACGAAGCGGTGGGCTAATAATACCTTTTTCGCTTTTATTTGAACGGACTAAAAAGTTATAAACACGCAAATGGTAGTCATAGGTATAAGCCCGATTTGGTTCATAAACCCCAACATCAACAAAATACTTACCACTGTTTAAATCTAAGCGAGATAGATGGAGTTTTATTTTTCCTTTACCTTTAATAACTGGTAATGATTCTCCCATGGTAGTTGTGTTAGTCTCAAGACAGATTTGACCATCTTCAGTACTAATGAGGACACTAAAAATTAGTCCATCAATTGCTTGAGGTGAAAAGTACTCAATGTCAATGGCTAAGGAATCACCACTATTAATCTCTAAGCTAGGTAACAGCAACACATCGGTAATTTCTACTTCTAGAGAGCCAAAGCGGTTTT
>NZ_JAAHHZ010000168.1:0-11930 GCF_010672005.1 Moorena sp. SIO4A5
GTAGCACTAGTGGAGGAAGCGCAAACTCGGAAAGCGCCAGTACAGCAGTTAGCGGATTTGGTAGCAGGGTATTTTACCTATGGGGTGATGGCGATCGCATTTTTAACGTTCCTATTTTGGTACGTGGCTGGGACTAAAATCTGGCCGGAGGTCTGGTCAACCATGGCGGCTTCTCCATTACTGTTGAGTTTGAAGTTAGCGATCGCAGTTTTAGTGATTGCTTGTCCCTGTGCCTTGGGTCTAGCCACACCTACCGCCATTCTAGTCGGTACCAGCCTGGGGGCAAAGCGGGGCTTATTAATCAAAGGTGGTGACATTTTAGAACAGGTGCATCGGCTGGATACTGTGGTTTTTGACAAAACCGGTACCCTAACTCAGGGTCAACCCACGGTTACCGATTGCCTGCTGATTCAACCTGAAACAGAGAATGATCAACAGAGCGCTATTGGTACGAAAACCATTGCTGTATCTTCTGCTAGCCAATTGCTGCAACTGGCAGCAGCAGCAGAAAGTGGCACATCCCATCCCTTAGGTAGCGCAATTGTTACCGAAGCTCAACAGCAACAGTTACCGATGTTAGGGGCTCAAGATTTTTACACAGAACCAGGATTGGGACTATCAGCTTTAGTAGAAAACCAACGGGTAGTGCTTGGCAGTGCAGACTGGTTGAGTAAGCAGGATGTTACGATTAGTGATACTGCTCAAGCTGAAGTCAAGGCTTTGGCAGATGGGGGTAAAACAGTAGTTTATGTAGCCGTTGATGGGCTACTAGCTGGATTAATTGGTGTGAATGATCTTCCGAGAGTCGAGGCTAAAGAAACAGTAGAACACCTCAAAGACCTGGGATTGCGGGTGATGATGCTAACTGGTGACAGACCGGAAGTAGCGGCTGCTGTGGCCAAAACTTTGTCAATAGAGCCAGAAGATGTTATCGCTGGGGTGCTTCCTGATGGCAAAGCTAATGCGATCGCAAACCTTCAAGACCAGGGACACTGTGTCGCTATGGTGGGAGATGGCATCAATGACAGTCCAGCTCTAGCACAAGCTGATGTTGGGATTGCCTTGCATGGGGGAACCGATGTGGCAGCGGAAACAGCAGGAATTATTCTGATTGGTAATAACTTGCTTGATGTGGTCAAGTCCATAGACCTATCACGAGCCACCTTCAACAAAATCCGCCAGAATCTGTTTTGGGCATTCGGTTACAATATATTGGGTATTCCCATAGCCGCTGGTGGGCTACTACCAGGATTTGGGATGGTACTTTCTCCTGCTGCTGCTGGTGCCTTCATGGCTTTCAGCTCAGTTAGTGTTGTCACAAACTCTCTGCTGCTAACCCGTTTGCGGAATTAGTTCAAGTTCGCTTGAATACCTAGAATAGACCATCAGAGCAGCAAGGTTTCAGAAGGCTACAGTATCCTGGGTGGTCGGAAGCCACGGCCATAGGGTAAGCTTGGCGTCTGGTAGTTTACTATTATTGATTCAAGGAATAATCAGGTAATGCTGAGCACTCAGGAGATTTTTCTAGGTAAATCAGTCCTTAAGTCAGTCGCAAGCTGGTTGAGACCTGTGCCAATGTAAGTAAATAAGAGTATTGTTCTCAACCAATTACCCTTTTGATCACGAGCGATTCATGGCTACACAATCCGACCACAACCATTTATTGATTATTGAGGATGACAAGGGAAGCAAGCAGATTCCTTTGGAAGATGAGGTATATTCTATCGGTAGAGATCCAGAGTCTGATATCCGCCTGTTTTCAAAGTTTGTGTCTCGCCGACATGCGACCTTAGTAAGGCGTAGACGTTCTGATGGTAGTCCCTACTACCGAATTTTTGATGGTAACCTCAAAGGGAAGGCTAGTTCCAATGGCATTTTAATCAATGGTCGTAAGCTTCAAGCCCATGATCTCGAAGATGAAGATGAGGTAATTTTCGCACCTAAGGTCAGTGCTAAATATTATCTACTGAAGCGAGAGAATACCCCAACTGATCCAGTAGATCAAATGGATGAGTATGATATTACCCTAATTAATCCCGGTATGATTGATGATTCGGAAGAATGGGATAATTAGTAAGTAAATGACCGCCAAGTTAACCTTAAAATTTATAATTTTAAGGTTATAGTTTGAGCGGTTAGCTACAGGATGTTAAAGTTTACCAGTCGCAACGGGAGAATAGATCACTAAGAAAATACTTGCGCCAACGAGTCACTGGGTCTCTTCCCTGGAAAGTCACAGTACGATTGTCCTTGGTGTTCCACGGTGCCAAGGGTAAGTGACCTTCCTCCGCTTTGTTTTTGTTGAAAATTTCTGCATACCAGTTTACTTTTTCCCACCACTCGTACCATGTTTCATCTAATAATTCATCATACTCTCCCTTGGGTAAACCACGCTCAGCAATAATTTTGTCCAAGATCTGCTTTTGTACACTGAAGCCAAACTTTCCATCTGAGTGTTTGACCCAAAGGGTGTTAAGAGTACGTAGCTTTTGGCAGGAACATTGTTCAATATGTTTGAGATCGAGCCAACCTTCTTTTTCTCGATCAGCGATGTAAAGCATGATACGAACATTTTTTAGCTCAGCATCTTTCCAGTTTCCCGACTTCATAAAGAAGTGAAGTTCAGCGAGGAAGTGATTGAAAAGAGAGTCTTTGACCATTTGATAGTCTTGACCGTTTTCAGATAGTAACTCAATGTATTCCCGATGCAAATTTTCTACGGCATTCGTTGAGAGTATTGACTGTTGTTGAGGAAGAAAGCTAGGTATAGGAATTTCTGTATCAATATCAACGTTTGGAAACTTTTGCCAAGCCTTATCAAGGAGATTAAAGGCTTCTTGGTAAGATTTTAAGGCTTCCTCTATCTTCCCTTCTGTTTTCAACAAGCTCCCTTCTACTCTTTTGACATGAACCTGAATTGCCCATTCTTCGGGGACATCTGAATTTGGTTGTGAGGGTAAGAGATTGTTTTTCTTGATCTGTTTAATCATTTGTCTAGCCTCATTCCACCGTTCGGTTGCTTTACTATCCTGTTCAAATTCTTGGTACTTCTGACTAAGTTGCTGATTTGCTAAAGAAATTGAAGCTAGCAGCATGGCTTGCTTGAAATCACGTTTGTCTTGTGGGATTGGCGTAGACTGACTGACTTGAACCCATGCCTCTTGTGCTTCAGAAGACAGCCCCTTGTTTTGGAGTTCTGCAGCAAGTTCAGAGAGCCTATTAATGGTTTCGATATCTTCTTTGATTATTTTATGAGCAGCTTTAGCTTGCTGTACTCTGATCACTTCCTTACCTGCCACTACTCCTGAAACAATTGCTCCCAACACAGCTATACTTAGCACCACAGCGCCGATCTGAATCCGCTGTTGAGCCTTCCGATTCGCCTCAGTTAGTACCTGATTTCTCTTCTGGGTCGCTTCCCTATCCTTCCTCTCTCTGTCTAATTCTGCTTCCAGCTTCTCTTGAGCGATTTGCTCCTCAATCCCCTTCTTTTCACTAGCCGCCAAAAACTGTTGATCTAAATAACTTAAATTCTTTCTTTTCGCCCAAGCCTGAGCATCCTTGAGAGCCTTCCCCCGCAACAACAGCGACTCATCCTGACATCCCGACGCCACCCAAGCCCTAAACCCTTCCGAATAGGGACGTAATGCAGCTAATTCTTGTTCAATCCAGTCTTGATTAAAGACTTGATGGTAAATACGGTTATAGACTTTAAGAACTGGAAAAGCTCCAACTCTCTGCTTGACTACTAATCCAGATAACTGTAACTTACCTTCCTCAAAACTGTTATTGGCAACAACTTCCCCCTGTTGCCACACTTGCTGATACAATTCCAACAAGTAGGCAGACCGTTGCTCATTACTCAAGATGCGGTCGCGTATGGTCTTCAAATGTTCTGGCTCATCGGTAGCTTCCCAGTTCGAGATGATATGCGATCGCACCAATTGCTCAATCCATTCCTTCTCCCCCTTTTTTAAGGGATCGAAAACCGAGGCAGAACTAACCACCAACTGACACAGCTTTTGGGTAAGAAACGGCTGTCCTCCTGTCCAGTCTAATATTTCCTGGAGAACAGCCTGGGGGTTGCTGACCTGTCCCGCCAATCCCCTGACTAACGGCTCAACTTCATGGCGTTGAAAGCCATGTAACTCCACCGCCCTTCCGATATTAAAGGGGGTTCGGTCTTTATCTCCAATTAAATCCCCCGGTGTCGCCACCCCCAACAGCACAAAACTGAGGCGATTATAGGCAGAATTTTCTGCCCGTTTGTTGTAACAAGCACGAACTAGGGCAAAGAAGTCATCTTTGAAGCTTAATTGCAGAACGCTATCGATTTCATCAATAAAAATAACAATCGGTTGAGCAATATATTCAAACAATACCTCTTTGATAAACTTACCAAAGCACTGCACCGGAGAAATCTTTTGGTGCTGTTGAAGCCAATGGTATTCGTCAAACCTATCGTAGAGTTCCAACTCAGACACCAACCCACTAATCAAACCGCCATACCATTCCCGTGGGGGAATCTGTTGCGACCCGAGCATGGTAATATCAATAGAAGCACAAACAATGTCTTCTTGTTGCAACCGTTTTATGGTTTGAACTTTCAGAGAAGACTTCCCCATCTGACGGGAATTTAAGACATAACAAAATTCCCCTGCTTTTAGGTATTGATACAACTCTTCATCGGCCTGACGCTTGACATAACTGCTAGCATTAAGGGGTAATGCGCCGCCTACTTGATAAATTTGCATAGTCTGGGTTTGAATCATTGGGTCTCCTGGAATCGCGCTTGAAAATACTCCCGATACAACTGACAACGGAGAGTTACCTGATGTGCTTGTAAATGAACTAATCCCATACTGTGTAGTTTGTAAGCTGATCGGGATTCTAAGGGAATCGGACAACTGGCCTCAATCACATCTTTAAAAGCATCAGCCAAAGCTTGGTGTTGCTGTAGCATCTGCCAGAGGTGTCGTAGATGGTTGCGATAAATTCCAGCTTCGGTGGCAGCATTGTTTAATACCTTCTCTAGGGAACCAGTACCATTAAATTTGAGATGGTTAAAGCATTCGCCAATTAAATAGGGATGTCCGCCTACTAACCCCTGCAATTGCTCAACCTCAGATGCTGTACAATCAAGTTGGTATTGTTGCGCTAATTCAATAATTTGCTCTTGGGTCAATTCCGGTAACTCAATCGGAACACCAACATTAAACGGAGATTCGTTAAGGTTAAGGGGAATATAAACTTCTGTGGAATGAACCACCACTAATCGGAGCCGTTCTAAACGTTTACCCATCTTGGCTTTCTCATGCCAAGCCCTTAGCATTCCTAAAAAGTCCGATGCCACATCACGGTGAGGAAAAACTCGGTCAACCTCATCCAAACATAAGACCACTGGCCTGTTAACCTGCCTTACCAAATACCGTTCAAAGTAGTTGGTACAAGCCATTTTACTGGTCGATAATCCTTCGTACCAGTAATCAGCTAATCGATTAGCTAATCCTAAACTTTCACTGACACAGAAGCTAAACCACTTGAGTAATGAATTAAGATTGCCAAGGTCAGCATGGTTAGCCAGGTGCAGGTTAATATAAACAGTTTGATAGCCCTGCTGGGCAACCAACTTTCTCAGCACTCTAGCTATGAGTAAGGTCTTCCCCATTAGACTTGGTGCTTTAATTCTCACCAAGGCACCGGGACGTAAAAGTGTTTGATAACAAGTGGTTTCAATAGGAGGGCGTTCAACATAATAGTCAACGTCAGGGATAGACTCGTCCTGATCTAAATCCGGTGTCCACGGATCTGGATTAACATTGCTATTGCTTGGTGTGCTTTCTTGATCTAGAAGAGCGATCGCTTTCCAGTCTTGCCCCAATTTTTCACTAATTTCTTGAAAATTCAGGTTATCGACAGGTCGGCCATTGAGATAATTATTGAGGGTTGATAGAGATATCTCCAATTCCTCAGCTAAGTCTTTCTGGCGAGGATAACCGTTGCGTTTAAGAGCTAATTTAACCTGGTCAATAGACTCTGGATGAACTCTGAGTGAGCGAGACATAGTTGTCGGTTCGATGAACTACTCAAACTATAACTATCTTTTCTAGTCACTTAGCCCAACTCAGGTACAACTCAGGTACAAGTCGGCAATCAATTATAAGTTGGCCATAACTCACGTCAGCTCAACAGCTTCCAAGGTCTCAACTGCTTTAGCCCCAGGGTTTGATGAAATTGTAGTTCACCTGAAACAATTTTCATGAACAATCTCGAAAACTTCCAAACCCTTCTGGAAATTGTCTTACTAGTTCTAACCCTCTCTACTGAATCTCCATTGTTAGGTATTGTTGCTGCTATTTGTGCATTGTTGTATTTGTTAATCGACTCTGATGATTTAAATAACGATGAGGAGTGAGGCGGTTGTCTAGCTTCAGGACTTCTACAGGAGCAACTGGATCAAGACAATACTTTTACAAGAGGTCTAGCATCAGGTTTGACTTAATGTTAATAATTCTAACAAAAAAGCGATGGCTGCGTAAAATTTCTGGTTTCGGTATGATTTATAAATAGAGCAATACTTAACAACGGTGATTACTACTGCACCTATGTAGGATTTGTAGGAACATCAACTATTGGCTAAGTGTCAAGGTAAGTGATTACTTAATCAGCTGAGGCTAAACCCTATGAAGATCAAACTCATTATTGCTTCAATGATAATCAGCGCACTATCGTTCGGGGTTTTAGGGGTTCATGCACAAATCAGTAGTGGTGGTGCAGACCCAGGACCAGGAACGGCTCAAAACGAGTCTGGTAGTGAACAAAATCCCTTACTGACAACATCTGTACAGGAAGCTGAGTTCATTTTTCGAGGAACGGTTGAAAAAATTCAATATCGCCTCTCATCTAATCAGAGAGGACTTCCTCACACATTTGTGACCTATAAGGTGGAAGAAACCCTTAAAGGTCGAGTCAAGCCAGGTAGCTTGGTTACCCTTCGTTTTATCGGTGGTCATGATAATAAAGGCAATTTTCTAACAGTGTCTGGAGTTCCTTTTTTCGATGTTGGAGAGATGGCTATCCTTTTCGTCAAGGGTAATGGGAAATCTGGGTGTCCTCTGGTCGGATGTGCTGAAGGTCGGATTCGAGTTATCAACAATCAAGCTTTCTCTGATGAAGGACAACCAATTCTACTCACTAGTCAAGAACAACTAGTTTATGGAAAACATCGTCCTTTGAAAGAAGTACTTACCCACAGGATAGGTGACACAGTTATTGAGACTGTTTTGTCAACTCCTAGTGGAAAAAACCAGGATGGCTCTTCAGAATCTGGTGTGGTTGAGTCTGCCAATGTTCAAGTATCAGAATCTGGTGTGGTTGAGTCTGCCAATGTTCAAGTATCTGAACAACCCCTAGAGCGGACTAAACTTGAAGGTCTGATCAAAACTAAATTAAACCAGCTCAGCCGAGCGGGACAGGTGCAGAGAGGACAGTTTACTACCACTGTAGATCCTGACAAAAAATTTGTAATCAAGCTAGGTTCCCCTTCAGCTCCACCCCAGACCACAGTATCCCCTGGTTTTGAAAATTCAATTCTATCGAGTACAGCAGATCGTAGGGAGATGGAGATGTTAATCAAAAATGGAGGCAATCCTGTCTTACCTAATTCCGGAAGATAATTTTTATCCCCTTTATAGAAAAGGGGATTGGTAAGTTGCTTGAAACTTACCACTTGTGACTTGTTAATTATCAATGAACAACCAGTAAAAAGTTATAAGCCAAATTAATAAGTCACAAGTAACCAAAGACAAATTCAGTTGGATTAGACCAAGAAACAACTAGGAGACTGATCATGAAGAGACCTATAGCCGGTTTAATGGCTTTATCATTGTTTGTAGCTATTACTGGCTACATGCCTAAAGCTTCTGCCTACCAAGTTTACAAATGTAATGGTAAGACAGTCAAGTGGCCAAGTAGTAAGATTCCAGTTCGGATGCGCTCAGCTAGTGTCAGTTTTCCCTCTGGTGCGTGGAGAAATGCTTTATTAGAGGCTGTCAATAGTTGGAACAGAAATCCCAGTAAGTTTTCCTTTAGTTTGACCTACAACGACAGCAGTGTTGGACGACAAAATGGCCAGAATGAAATCTGGTTTAGCAGTGATGACAGTCTACTCGATGGTGCACCGGCACGGGCTTTTCTGTGGTGGAGGTGTCCCAATCTGACAGAAGCAGATATAGTCTTCGATAATCGAGTATCTTACACCACCAGTACTAGCAAAAGCGTACTCTGGCCCTATGGGGGAAGCTCTCGTCCTTTCCAAACAACTGCTATGCATGAACTGGGTCATGCTTTAGGTCTTCGGCATGAGAACCGATATTACAACATCATGGGTCAAGATTGGGATCATATCCATGCCAATGGCTCCACGGCAAGAGCCTATGCTGGTGAAGATGCTTCCCATGGTTCAGTATTTCTTTATGGTGTACGTTCTCCTCAGCGCCAAGATGTGGCAGTAGTTCATTGGAAGCGCTCAGGTAGCAGTGGTGAATATAGTGCACACAGAAGAACCCAAATGTACAACTCTTCTGGATCACTTCTGAGTTCCTTCACCTCATCCGGTGAGCCAGTTTATCGAGTTAACAAAGGGCAACGGGTTCAGGTAGAATTTACCTATGAAAATAATGGTGCTTCTACTCAAAATCCTCGGGTCGGCTTCTATATTTCTACTAATAATATCATCTCGACCCTTGATACCAAAATTGCGGATGTTGGCTTTACCCTTGTTAGGGGCACTCCTTATACTGCCAGAAATTCAGTAACTATTCCTAGCAATTTAAATCGTGGAAGGTACTACATCGGTGCGATTGTTGATAACAATAATAGTATCGGTGAAATAAACGAAAGCAACAATGCTACCTATATCGCGATTCAAGTAAACTAACCGAAATTGGGGAATGGGACGGGGAGATAAAATTTCGCTGTAGTCGTAACTTCCAGCATTGGTATAAATATACCAACTTAATCGATAACTACTTCATCAAAAGTTCCCGATTCCCGATTCCCGATTCCCGATTCCCTGTACTATAGTCGTTAGTTTAACAACTATCAACCTAGAATCATACTACAAATTTTGCCGATTGACTAACTGAATTTTATTGACAAAATAAGCTTCTCGATGCTGTAATGACTCAGCTAAGTCTAGCCCCTTTTGAAATGCTGCTAAGGCTTGAGGATAGTTGTTCATATCCAGATAAACTTGACCAATTTTGTCGTAAGTATTCATCAAGCCATAATAATTATAGGATTTTTGTTCAACTTGAAGCAAAACCTCATAAACTTGCAAGGCAAACTCTGGCTGCTTAGAGGTCAGGTAAAGTTGTGCTAGAGGTTGTAGTGCTTCGCTAGCATGGGCAAACTGCTGTAGAGACCAGGCTAAGGAATAGGCTTCTTGATAGGTTTGACTAGCTTTTTCTGGTTGATTGAGGCTGTTGTAATCAGATGCGATCGCAATTTTCAGGGCTGGAATCTGGGTATCATTGCCTTGATTGAGGTAAATGTCCACTAATTGCTGCTTTTTGGGCAATGCCTGGTCTGGTTGTTGGTCTTGGTCGTAGATATAAGCTAGCTCTTGTAAATAAGCCACTTGTTCTTGTTCATTTATGCGTTCGCGAAGCGGTTCCATTCGCGTAGCGTGGCCCAAAGGCCAAGGAACATCGCGTTGATTCTGAGCTTGATTCTGAGCTTGAGCCAGTAATTCCTCATAGGTTTCTGCTGCTTTGGGATAATCAAACCAAGCCATGTGCAATTGACCCATGGTCTTCAAGGTAGCCTCAACCGCTGCCATATCTTCCTGGTTGCGAGCATCAGCGAGAATTTGCTCATAAACTGTCAAGGCTTGTCCTGGCACTCGGATCTGTTCATAAGCCTTACCCAAAGCTTTTAAGAGTGGCAGATTGATCGAGTCTTCTGCTTCATTTTCCTGCTGAATCTCTTCCAAGCGTGCCGTAATTAGTTGCACTGACTGCTTATTGTTTTCATTCCAGGCAACTCCTCCTACTCTGCCCAAAGTTTGCACTTCTGCCACAGGATCCCCTAGCACTCGCCGCAGTCGGATTTCCCGATACCAGATCTCAAAGGCTTTGGATTGATTACCAGCTTTGAATTCAGCTTGAGCTTCAGCATTTAGTTCATCCAAAGCTTGGCTGAGTCTAGAACGTTCGGAAGGGTTGAGAGGTTCGTCTGGGGATAACGAAGGCAGGAGGGGATCAGGAGCAGTCAGTTCCAATGGATTGGGATTATCATTATCACTTGATTGGGACAAGGTCACACTAGCAAAACATAACGGGAGTATAGCAGCGGATAATGCTATAATTGCCCAGTTGCTTAGTTTGAGTCTGAGAGGATGTAAGCGCAAGGTAGCCATAAGGAAACTAAAGAAGGTTACTACCAGTTAGGCTAGCGATTTTAGGTTCAAATTGACCAAAAAGATGGGTTTCAAGCCCCGTCCTTCGTTGGCCTTTGGCCACGCTACGCGAACGACGGCTTTTAATTAATTTGCTATACTAAAGGAGTAGCCTAGCACAGACAGGATTCGTCGGTACTGTCATTAAGCCCACGACGTAAAGCGATGCTAGTACATGAGGCGCGAAAAACCTCATTAAAAACGTATGGATCCTAGCGGATACCAAAAACCAGTAAAGCAAACCTTAGAAAATGAAAGTACCGTGGGGCACACGGGAACTGAGGAAACTCAACGCTTAGGGAGATAAGCCCACTGGCATTAGTTAAATTAGGCTAAAGACTTGGTTTTTAAACGGGTATTCGGCTTAAGTATTGCCTTTGACGGATAGCTAATTTTAAGGCATGTCGAGGAACTAAGAATCCCCGTCCATAAGCGGGCGGGGAGTGTCAAATCTGGCCATATTCTGCGGTAAGCCACCTGATCCGCCTGGGGAGTTATACCAATTCTTAGGGCTGAGACACCTACACATCAATTTCATCTGACCATCTCCCCATCTGGCCATCTGCATCTGTAGTCCTACTTTGAAGAATTGGTATTATTTATGCCCGCCTGCACTAGTCCGACCGCTTCCGGGACGAAGTTTGTTCCTGCCACTAAGATTTAGGACTGCTAGATGATATCATAACGCCTTCTGCTCCAGGTCAGAGAATAACTCCAGCAGTCCTTGAGTATAAGGAAGCAACAGGTACATCTGATCTGACTCTATACGAGCGTTTAGTTCATCCACCAGCAACTGCAACATTTTTTCCGCCAGCTTCCAACTTACGTCTACGCTAGGAAACACCAGTAAACACAACGGCAACAGTTCCTGTTCTATTGATGTCATATTCCCCTCCAAAGCACATAGCCATAGGTAACCCTGGAACATTTCTAAATCTCTGATAGTCGAAGCCTTAATTCCTGGATCGTCCAGCCCTCCCCTACGGCTAAAATGACCAGAGTGCAATTCCCCTGTGCGTTGGTAGACAGTCTGAGCAATATCCTGACTAGCAGGTAAGAGTTGCTCCACTAAGGCTAAGGTAGGTGAGTTAAAATCATGCAAAGCCGCTGCATTACAGATTCGTTGCCAGGGGATAGAAACTTGCTCCTCCACAAACTTAAAGTAGGGACTGAGCAAAATTTGTTCTGGCAATGTCAGCCGATTGAGTACTAATTTAGTGCTGAAGTGAAACTGTGTGGTAACAAAACCAATGGCCCGACGGTCTTTTGCTGATATATGTTGCTCCCGCATTTGCCGCAATACAGGTTCGAGAGAGGTGGCTAGCTTTTCTATAGCTGGCAACTCTAGCGCTACCATTGTCCACGGGCTAGAGAAATCTGTGAAGAAATTAATTGTCTCTCCTAGTCGTATTGCTGCCATTAAACTAGGATTCGGCGATTGCTCCTGGTAAATTTCCAGTACCTTTTGGTA
>NZ_JAAHHZ010000169.1:0-11541 GCF_010672005.1 Moorena sp. SIO4A5
AGCTATTCCCAAGCCATGAAACATCTCATGCCTGATGGGAAGTTTTTAATTTTTCTTGATATAAGTCTACCCATGGAGGAAGAAGAGTCTGAATCTTAGGGGTTTATGCTCACGGGAATTTAGAATTTAGAATTTAGAATGAAGAATTTAGAATGAAGAATTTAGAATTTAGAATCGGGGTAAGACATAGCTTATAGGAGATAGGGCATGTTCTAAAACTGATAGCGGTTTTCATATTAATGAAGTACACAAACCGATGTTTGCCCTGCTCCCTGCTCCCTGTTCCCTGCTCCCTGCTCCCAGATCCGCTGTTCCCTAAAACCAAAGACTTTGTCCCTCACCCAATTGAACACTGCTATATGAGAGAAAGAATTGAAAAGCTCCAGGAAAATCTCGGTCGTGTGATTGTTGGTAAAGCAGATGCCATTCGTATAGTGATTGTGGCCTTATTGGCTGGGGGTCATGCCTTGCTCGAAGATATCCCTGGTGTGGGCAAGACACTGCTAGCGAAATCCCTAGCCCGTTCCATAGATGGCAAATTTCAACGTATTCAATGTACCCCTGACCTCTTACCTACCGATATCACCGGAACCAATATCTGGAATCAGCGCAGTGGTGAATTTGAATTTCTGCCAGGTCCAGTATTTACCCATGTCTTGCTAACTGATGAAATTAATCGAGCCACACCCCGGACCCAGTCAGCCTTATTGGAAGTAATGGAAGAGCAGCAGGTCACCGTAGATGGGCGATCGCGTCCCGTACCTCAGCCCTTTTTCGTGATTGCCACCCAAAATCCTGTGGAATATCAAGGTACCTTCCCCTTGCCAGAAGCCCAAATGGATCGATTCCTTTTATCCTTATCCCTAGGTTATCCCACAGAACAAGAAGAACTCCAGATGTTGCAACGCCATCTAGAAGGCATGATGGTTTCCGAGCTCACCCCCTGTATCACCACCGATGAAGTATTAGAATTACGGAATCTTTGTCACCAGGTGAAAGTAGAACGGTCACTACAAGAGTATATGCTCAATTTAGTCAGAGCATCCCGTTCCGCCGAAGATGTCACCTTAGGAGTCAGTCCTCGCGGTACCATTGCTTTACAACGGGCAACCCAGGCACTAGCCTTTATCGAAGGTCGAGATTACGCCATTCCAGATGATATCAAGTTCCTGGCACCTTATGTACTGTCCCATCGTCTCATTACCTCGGGGGGGCGTCGTGCTCAGCCCATTGTTGAGCAATTGTTGCGCTCTGTACCAATTCCTTAAAGAGTGTTGTGTGTGAGGTATGTCCAAATTTTTGAAGTCAAGACACCCAAGGCGAAACCGTAGACGTTCAGCTTGGGTTCTATTATTATTGTTGATTTTTTGGAGTATTAGCATAGGATGGGGACTGGAGCGAGCCGTAGGATATACGATTGAGCCAGAAACAGTTAGTTCCACCCCCACCGAATTAATCGCATCAATGGACCCAGTGTCCAAGCGCTACAAATTAGGCAAAGAACTTTACCTAGAAAACTGTTCCCGTTGTCACATTGCTTTGCCACCAGAAGTATTGCCTACCGAAACCTGGCGTCGGTTATTGTTAGAGCCACAGGAACATTATGGTACCCAACTCCGAAGACTGCTTGGTCCAAGTTTATTACTCACCTGGCAATACCTGCGAGATTTCTCCCGTCCCCATAACAAAGACGAAGAAGTACCTTATCGTATGACCCAATCCCGTTATTTCAAAGCCCTACATCCCCGAGTGAAAATCCCTCGACCCTTTGGGGTTAAAACCTGTGTTACCTGTCATCCCAGTGTCGCAAACTACGATTACCGCACCCTGACCCCAGAATGGCAGGATGCCCCTTAATCCGGTGATGGGGAGGTGGGGAGGTGGGGAGATGGGGAGATGGGGAGGTGGGGAGATGGGGAGGTGGGGAGATGGGGAGATAGGGAGATAGGGAGATAGGGAATTATAGCACTTTCTAGTCTAATCAGATACACAAGATTTTTTCACTCTTCCCGATTCCCGATTCCCGATTCCCTACTCCCTACTCCCTACTCCCTACTCCCTGTTCCGGTGTGCTACAGGCTATAACATTGTGTTACAATTACTACAAAACCAATTTAACAATTCCTTTAGTATTTAGTGAATAGCAGTTCTATAGGATTAGTAAACAGTCAGAGTTCTTATCCAGAACGCAGAACACAGAACAAAGAAAAATCTACTCATCTCGATGACCTTGGCTCGAAAGGTTGAGATAACTGGCAAAAAGAATAACTGGTAAAAAGGAAGGTATTAAACCTATGAAATACACCTTTGAAATCTTAGGAGTATCTCCTGTCCTAGACTTTTTCAATCATCAACAGACGTTGAGTCAGAGAAAAGTTCCACCAAGGCTGAAATACTTAGGTACTTATCAGTGTACCCTTGATGCTTTAATTGAATCAGCTGAAACCCTTCCCTCCCAGGCAGATTGGAGCCTAGATCAAGCTGTAGACAGTGTGATTCAATTCTGGATGAATCACCCAGAAATAATCAGTTATTGGAAACAACGATTAAATGATGCTGGTAAGGATAATTTACTGGTGTCAAGGGTGTCAGATTTTGAATCATTAAAAACTGAGTTGGAATCTTTGCTAGGTAGTTAAAATTAGGTAGATAAAATTAGGTAAGCTATCAGCGTGTCGCGTATCAGCTATCAGCTAATGCGCTACGCCCACGCTACTTGAGGTGCTTTTTAAGAAAAGAGATAAGTATTCGTTTAATCTCTTTTACTTATGCTGATGTACTTTTATGTTGACTTTCAATTCTCATTAATCTCGAACTATTAAATTTTACCGTTTGCGCATTGCCCATTGCCCATAGGCGCACCCTGCACAGGGTTTATTTTAGCTGACGACCCCTGACCGATGTTCGCGCAGCGTGGGCGTAGCGCATATGCTTAACATTTTTCCAGCTATTGCGGCTCAGATTCTGCTGATGAAGCACCTATGTTACTTTTCAAACTATCTTCTAAATACTCTATCCTTTTGCGTTGATTCTCAATATTTCCTATTGTTTCATTATAATCCTGCTCTAACTCATTAATCCGTTTCCGTTGCCGAGCTAGTTTACGACTTTGGTTAATTAAAGTAGGTGTGGAGATTAATAAACCAGTTAAACAGCCCATAGATAGAGTTAAAAGAATTACTATATATAAAGGTTCTTCTATAGTCCAAACTCCAAAGTTTACCGACACAATTTCTTTATTTTGAAGGGCGAATAATATCGCTGCTATAGCTAAGCCGATCACAAAGCCTGAAATCAAAAACAATAAGCGCATAGTCTCTACTCACTCCGTGGTAATCCTCTAGATCAGACTTGACTAAATCATGACTAAATTATTGTAAGCTAAAGATAGAAAAAATCACAGAGGGGTACACAAGCAGAATCTGAAGCTTAAGCAAAGACTCTAAGGAAAGACTATGGAAGCATAGTAGCTTTCTGTATTGTCCGATCAAGGATATATACTTCCCACAGACATAAACTCAGCTTTTGGTTTAACTGTTGAACGTAAGCTCTAAGCTCGAGGTGGTGAGGGGCTGAGGGTCTGATAGCTTACCTCTCAAAGCCTTCTGTGTCTTTTTCCGACCGCGATCGCCAGTTCTTAACTATTGGATACATGAACAGATGTCTTTATTATTTCTCCAAGCCAAACCGATCAAGCAGAGCCAGTTACTCAATCGTCTAGTATTAGAGCGTCAGACCACCGAAGAAATTGGTCATGTCGATCAACTCTTGTTGGACTATCAAGCTCATCGAGTTGTTGCCTTAAGGTGTAAGTCTGGATTACTTGGGACGAAAAAACGGTACTTTGCTTGGGGTCAAATAGAGAGTATTGGCACCGATAGTATTCTCGTCAACACTAGCAAACATCACAAAACTCAAGAGAACACCGAGTCTTGGGATTCCCTGATCGGACATGAAGTGTGGACAGATGCGGGTAACAAAATTGGTAAGCTAGTGGACTACTTGCTCAAACCCAAAAGCGGTACTGTAGTTAACTATCTCTTCTCCGACGTTGGCTGGCATGGGGTTATGGATGGTATGTATCTACTCCCACCAGTAGCAATTTCGAGTATTGGAAGCAAGCGGGTAATTGTACTGGATGCAGTTGCTCAAAATAGTAAACAGTATGGGGAAGGACTTAATCAAAAAATTGGTCAAGCTACAGACCTGATCAAGGAAGATTATCAAAAAACTGTCCAGGAATTTCAAGCTGTCAAGCAAAAAGCTCAACATATACCAGAACAGTTGAAAGATAAAGCCCAATCAGTCACTGAACAGTTGAAGGATAAAGCCAAAGCTACCACCGCACAGTTCAAAGATAAAGCTCAATCAGTCACTGAGCAGTTGAAAGACAGAGGCAATGCTACTACCGCACACTTAAAGGATAAAGCTCAATCAGTTACGAAGCAGTTGAAAGACAAAAAATAACTGGAGTCTAAGGATTTTTGATGAGGGGATAATTTCTGCCTATGGCTGTTAATTGGGAATTGGGAATTGGGAATTGGGAATTGGGAATTGGGAATTTTTCATTTTCCATTTTCCATTAACGTAAGTATTCAGCGGTCAGCGGTCAGCGGTCAGCCGTTGGCCTTGGCCACGTAGCTGAATGCTTACCTTTTGCCTTTTGCCTTTTGCCTTAAAAGGATAAGCTTTATCCCTCACCAAAATAATAATTTCTATAAGTATTTAACGGAACTATATATGATGGCTTAAAAATACCTTTTACCAACTATAGCGTTTCTCATAGCTATGAGGTACACATTATTTTTTCCCTCTTCCCTCTTCCCTCTTCCCATATCCGCTGCTCCCTGCTCCCTGCTCCCTGCTCCCTAAAACCCAGAGATTTGTACCTCATGGGTATAAGACTTGCTATATATTAGTCTTCGGAGCTTCGCATCTTATGGGGATTTGCGGTTAAATAAATCAATTTTTGTAAGTCATACTAACCACTAACGAAGCAATGGTAAAGATACCTTAATACGAGTACCTACACCTATTTCACTTTCCATAACTATTTCACCTTGATGGTGTTCCACATAACTTTTTACAATTGATAAGCCCAATCCAATTCCCCCTATGGAACCGATATTACTCCCGCGACTAAAGGAATTAAATAACTCACCTTGCTCCTGCTTAGGAATGCCAATACCTTCATCTGTAACTTCCAGTATTACTTGATTATTTTCACACTTAAGGTTAAGTTCGACTGTGCCTCCTTGAGGAGAATATTTAATAGCGTTAGAGAGGAGATTAGTTAGCATTTGTCGTAGCATCTTAGGATCTGATGTAAATTCATTACAATCACCTTCATGGCTAAACAATATCTGGTGTTTATCTGTGGTTTTAGATTTGATTTCATCAACTAATTTAATACAAAATCCAACTAAGTATATAGGTTCTGGTTGGAAATTTAGTTGGTCAAATTCCGTCTTGTTAATAAATAGCACATCATCCACTAAACCAGTCAGGTGCTGAACCATGGATTGGATACGTCTACAATGTTTTACTTGCCGAGTCGGATCAATTTTATCACAGTACCGTTCCAGGATTGCTGCTGATGAATAAATCGTAGTTAATGGGGTGCGGTATTCATGGGAAATGCTAGAGATAATCCGAGATTTAAATTTGCTCAATTCTTTCTCTTTCACCAGTGATTGACGTAGTTTAACTTCCAAAACTTGGAGCTGAGCATTGGCTACTCTTAGTTCAACTGTGCGCTCTTTAACCCGACGTTCTAACTCATCATTCAGTTGCTTCTGAGCAATTTCTATTTCCTTGCGAGTGGTGATATCTCGCAGTGATGCCATATAGGCTTTTTTCCCTTCCCATTGAATCTCTACTAGCTGGATTTCGACAATAACAATTTTTCCATAGGAGGAGCAAATATCTAGTTCTGTAGTTTGGCCAACCACTAGGGAACTGCACCATATTTCTCCTTGGAGTATTTCCGCTTTACAGTTGATCAGGGATTCTGCTGCTGGATTAACAAATTGAATCACTCGATTGTGATCAATAATGACAACACCATCAGCATTTCTGGTAATCATGGTGCGAAATTGCTCTTCACTGGCTCGTAGGGCTTCAGTTTGTCGCTTCAGTGCTAACAGCAGTCGTTGCCGCTCAATGCCATAGCGCATCGCTCGTACCAATAGGTTCCGATCAAATTGTCCTTTAACTAAGTAATCCTGTGCTCCTTCTTGTAGCGCTTCTATGGCTAAATTCTCATCAGTCAGTCCACTCAGAATGATTATAGGCACTTCCGGAAACTGGGCATAAATTTCACAAAATGTCTCTAGGCCTTGCTGATCTGGTAAGAACAGGTCACAGAGTACGATATCAATATTTCCATGCTTTAGGCATTCGAGACCTTGCTCTAAGGTCTCTACATGGGTGAGTGTTGCTGGAAAATGTTTGGCCTTTTTGAGTAATGCTTTAATGAGCTCAATATCCTGGATATCGTCCTCAATTAAGAGGATTCGGGTACAATCAGGATGCTCTGGTCTTTCTTTGGGCAGTTTATTCTGAAAATAAATAACTGAAGCAGGGACTGGTGCAGGGAAATTGCTTTGATCAGCTGAAGGAGAAGTGACTGGTAGGTATGTTGATGACATTGAAATACCGTTAACTAATCAACAAACATCTGTGAGATATGAATTAACTCTATTATGTTAATGTTGACTTAAAAAAAAACCTGTTTCCACCGTAATTTCACTAATCGTTATCTCCGTACTTATACGGATAATTTCCTAAAAAATTCACATAAAATCCGTATAATCCTTGAGATTAAGGGAATTAAAATACTAAAAAGTATACCGTCTGAGGGTCTTCGATGGATCATTTCGCCTCGAATGATAAAATTAATCTTAAATCTGAGGAGGCGTAATCGTAGTAAGATTTCAAGAATTAGGTTTATCCTTGAAGGCATTAGGCATGATCAGCTTAGGCTAAGGGCTGATCGTTTCTGACAAGTCGGACACGATATCAATTTTAGCTTTGTCCTCTACACTGGCAGCAACTGGTTCGGTTCTCAGTTGTGCTCAAGATCTGAGTTAAATAAGCATGTTTCAAACTACTCGCCGACGCCTTGCTCTGTGGTACACTACGGTCACGGCAGTCTTACTGTTATTATTTGCAACTGCTGTCTATCTTTATGTCCGCCACACCCTGATTGAACGGGTTGATGACACCCTCAAACATGTCGTAGAAGTGGTAGAGCGATCACTGGTTATTCAACCTGTGGATGATGGTGAGATTCCCTACCAATTCAACATTGAAGCCAGTTTTCGAGACAATAGTGATGGGGTAGAAGATGACCACATTGACCTGGAGTGGTTTAGTCCGAAGGGGGATTTGCTGTGGTCAACCTTCTCAGAACCCTTAACTATTCCCTTAAAGGCCAACACCACTAGGGCAACAGTTCATTTATCAGCAGAGCATCTCCTGCGACAGTTAACCCAACTGGTGCAAATCGAGGATTATATCTTGGGTTATTTACGGGTTAGCCACCCATGGTTTGAAGTCACCAAACCCAGCCACCAACTGATATTTGATCTGACTCTAGGTACAGTGGTGATAATTATCTCTACTGGTGCTATTGGTTGGTTACTATCTGGTATGGCTATGGAACCAGTACGGGAGTCCTACCAACGGCTCAAACAATTCACTGCTGATGCTTCCCACGAACTCAGAAACCCGATTGCCACGATTCAGACTAATGTACAAGTTGCTCTGGGGGATCCCGATTTGGCATCTGAGCTGCAACGGCACCAACTCGAAGTGATAGAGCGATTAACCCAGCGCTTAGGAAAACTGGTCAATGACCTGCTGTTTTTGGCTCGTGCTGATAGCGGTATGGTAAAACCCCAGTGGCAATTAGTCCACCTAGATGCTTTGCTAATGGAAGTGATCGAGGAGCAACAACTGATTGCTACAGAAAAAGGGATTTCCCTGTACTTGATTGACATCCCCAATCCCGATCAGGTACAGGGGACAGAGGAGAAAGAGGGGGAGATGGAGGATGGTCAAGCATTTCGGCCAGCCTGCCCTAGTCAGGTGTTCCAAAATCCAACATTCGACGAAGATGCCTTTACCCTTGAGGGGGATTGGAATCAATTGGCACGTTTATTTACCAATCTAGTCAATAACGCTGTGCAATACACACCCGCTTCTACCAAAACTCCAGGGGAAGCATTTATTCAAGTGGAATTACAACAGTTAGAACCTCCCAGCAAACATAGGGCAAGAAACCTGCCATTCCTCACCGTTACTCCCTCATGGGGGGGAACCCCAAGACCGCGCTACCTCCTTCAAGTCAAGGTAACTGATTCCGGTCGAGGCATCTGTGCATCAGCATTACCTCACATTTTTGATCGCTTTTATCGAGCTGATCCAGCTAGACCTTATGATACAGCAAAAGGAGCTGGGCTAGGTTTAGCGATCGCTAAAACAATAGTTGAGAATCACCACGGTCAAATCGAAGTTAAAAGCACTCTCAACCAAGGGACAACGTTTACAGTTACAATACCCGTTTTTAGAAAAAGCAATGTTGAAGGCCCTGTCGAAAGCGAGCAGGTATGAAAGCAAAAATATTTTGTCTTATCATATGTCGCGGTTTCGGTCAGGGGGAGTTTCGCGCTATAGTTTAAATCAAGCTCAACTAGCTCCAAAACAGGACATAAAAGAGGTGGTTATGGTTGCTTCTTATCACAGAGAGTACATGACTCCCGAAGCGTATCTAGACTGGGAGGAAAAGCAAGAACTTAACTATGAATACATCGACGGCGAAGTCTATGCTATGACTGGGGGAACTATTCCCCACGGAACCATTGCTCTGAATCTTGCAACTGCCTTAAAAAGCCATCTGCGGGGAGGTTCCTGTCGTCCTTTTATCTTTAGTGTCAAAGTGGGTGTATCAGAAAAAGGACCCTTTCACTACCCCGATCTCATGGTAAACTGCGACCAACGAGACAGCAATGCCCTCAAAGTCATTTATCATCCCTGTCTAATTGCGGAAGTCCTCTCTCCCTCCACTGAAGCCTTTGATCGAGGTCGCAAATTTGCTAACTATCGCCGCATCAAAACCTTACAAGAATATCTTTTGATTGATACTCAACAGATCACTATCGAGTGCTTCCGGCGCAATCCACAAGGCAAATGGGAACTTAATCCCTACACAGAAGGAGAGGAAATTCACTTGACCAGCATTGATTTTAGTTGTCCCATCTCCTTAATTTATGAGGATGTTACTGTATAGTTACTGTATAGTAGTGACTGCTGAGTGGCTGAGTTTTGAAAAAGACGTACTACCCTCAATAATTTGCTCAAACTGGATTAATTAGTATTAATGAGTAGCTCCACCATCAGGATTTCCAGTAGTAGCAAATTTCGGGTAAATGATCTATTAGCAATCACTAATATCTAAGAATTAATATCTAATATCTAATATCTAAGACTATCATGGTATCATAGCTAATAGCTAATACCTAATTCTGTGAGAAAGGCATTGAATGTCTCTTTATCCGGCAAAGACGGCTGAGCCCCAGCCTTAGTCACAGCAAGCGCCCCAGCTGCAGCTCCCCATATTACCGCTTGCCGCAACGGTAACCCTTTGGCTATTGCCACAGCCATTGCACCATTAAAGGCATCTCCAGCTGCCACAGTATCCACAGCCTCAACAGAAAAAGCAGGGACGAAGAACGATTCAGAAGCAGTGGCACAGAAAACCCCCTGCTCCCCTAAGGTCACAATCACCGTATCCACACCTCGTTGCAACAGTACTTCTGATGCGTTCTTCGCTGACTCTATGGTATCGACAGGAAAATCCACTAGTACAGAGGCTTCCAACTGATTCGGTGTCATAATATCCACCATGCCATACAGTTCCTCTGGCAAGTCCTGAGCTGGTGCTGGGTCAAGAATCACTGGACAACCCACTTTCTGAGCTGCGGCTGCTGCTAAAAGCACCACTGACATGGGAATCTCCAACTGCATCAATAAAACAGCGGCTTCTGGCAACAAACTACTGAGGCGTTCCACATCAGTTTCATTAACATGCCCATTAGCACCAGCCAGGAAAATAATGGTATTCTCCCCAGCCTGATCCACCGAAATCACTGCAATCCCAGAACTCACCGCCTCCTCAACCAAAACGCTATCGATGTCAACACCCGTTACCCCTAGACTGTAGCGTAGCTGAGTGCCAAAATCATCACAACCAACGCGCCCCACCATGTTAGTGGGGATACCCAACCGTGCTACCGCCACAGCTTGATTGGCCCCTTTCCCACCAGGAGCAGTAAAAAATTCATGGCCTTGTAGTGTTTCACCTGGAACTGGTAACCGGGGAGTTTTGGCTACCAAATCCATATTGATACTGCCGAAAACAATAACTGGTTTCATCGTTAACAGAATTACAAGTTAGCAAATTTAAAGTTGAAAAGAGTTAGAAGGCAAGCAAGTTTAACGTTGTTCGCTTAGCGTAGCCTTTTGGCAAACGTTTTAACCTTCAACATTATAACCTGACAACCTTCCAAATTAATGATGACAAAAACCAGAATTGTTTTCATATTTAATTTATAGCAATTCTACGACTTGTGAGGTACAAATTTATGGGTTTTAGGGAGCAGGGAGCAGGGAGCAGGGAGCAGGTAAGAGTAACCCACCCCTAACCCCTCCCAGGAGGGGAAGTGAGGTAAGAGGGAAAAAATAATGTGTACCTCATAGCTACGATAAACGCTATAATAGAGTTACCTTTAACAGAGTTATAATTTATTTAGTAACTTTCAAGTTAACGTTTTAAACTTGGCCAATAGCCCACGCTACGGAACCTGCAAACCTACCCTATACAGAATCGCATTGTGCGAATAACCTTCTCACCTTTTAACCTTCAACTAATGCATCTATAAAGCTGGTTTCAAACCAAGTAACTTGATCAACCGCTCAATGTCGAAATATTCATTCATCATCTGTTGCATACACTCCACCTTAATTGCTTCATGGAGATGTACTTGACCAAAAGAATTGTCAATAATCTCAACAGTAGTGAGGGTGTCTAAATCAACGGAAAGTACGGGAATTTCAAACTCTTCAGCACGTCTGAGAATAACCGCTTGAGGCTGAACTTGACCGGTAAGAATTAAACAGTGGGTTGAGGTTTCTAGAGCAGCCATCTGAAGGTCTGGGCGATCGCCTCCCGTCACCACCGCCATATTAACGCCCTTGCGTAGATACTTCAGAGCAGCATTGACATTCATCGCCCCAATGGTCAAGCTTTCCACCATCAAATCCAAGCGGTCAGGGCAGCATAGCACATTAGCTTGCAACTGATGTACTAGTTCCCGAACACTAACACTGCGCAACAGATTATTTCTAGGCATCATTCCCAATACTGGGATTTCTTGCCGTTCCAGAAACGGTTTCAATGTTGTTTTTACCCTTGATAGCTTGTCTTGGGGAATATCATTAATTAAAACTCCCAGTAAGCTTTCTCCCAGACGTTGCTTA
>NZ_JAAHHZ010000017.1:0-16649 GCF_010672005.1 Moorena sp. SIO4A5
CAAAGGTAACATGCCCTCTACACCTAAGTGGATTACAGCCGCTGAACCAGCGATAATTACGATGATACCAAGATGGGTCAGAGCAAAGCCGATTTTACGCGCACCTCGCCAGGGATAGCGATACAGAGCTGATACCGCTAGGTTGAGGGCTAGTAGGAACATTAAGGCTCCAAACCACGGACTTTTGTAAATCTCCTGTTGCACGGTTGTTGACCCGATCTGAGATTCGTAAAACGTCGCCCCAATTAAGATAGCGACAATAATACTAAGTAAAGGGACAGCTAGTTTAATCGAGCCAATAAATTTCAAGGTATGCTCAAGCATATATAGCAGTTCTAAAATAGGTGAGGTACACAATAACTTTGGTATTTTAGGGAATAGGGAATGGGAAAACGGTAATAGGTAATATCAAAGTCGCAAGTGGTCAAAAATCCTGTGTACCACATTACTATGAAAACCACTATATCAAGTTTTTCATCTTAAAGGTGTACTCAATTCTTCTACTAATAGTCTACTAAATTAGACATTGCTAAACGGTTGCGTAAACGCGATCGCTAACATCATACTTCGATACTGGCCATATCACGGTCTGTCTATAATTTCTCATCTGTAAGGAATTGTGACTAACACCAGACCCAATCCAGATCACGTTTGAGGTTATCTATGCTGTTGTACACTAGTCCATCTAGCCAACTTACCACAACCAATCCTGAGGAAGTACTGAAGCGATATGCTAGGGGAGAACGGGATTTTCGGGGCATAAATCTGAGTGAGGAATTGTTGAGTTGGGTAGATCTTGAGGGGATAAATCTCAGTGGTGCTCAGCTTTATGTATCTATCTTAGAAGGGGTTAACCTTACCGAAGCGAACCTTACTAGAGCTAACCTCAGTTGGATAGACTTAACTGCAGCTACTTTAATCAAGGCAAATTTGACTGAAACTAACTTACACAAAGCCGATTTGCGTGGAGCGGATTTGAGTGGTGCTAACCTTCAGGGCTCAGATTTAAGTGGTGCTAACCTTATGGGTGCGGATTTGAGTGGTGCTAACCTTATGGGTGCGGACTTAACTAGTGCAGTAATGTCTCATAGTTTTGATATCGGTATCTTAAAGTTGGCAGCTTTCTAGACAGATCTTGTTTCTGGGTTGTTTTGTTGAAGGTTGTGTTGTTGAATGTTGAAGGTTGAAGGTTGTTTTGTTGAATGTTGAAGGTTGAAGGTTGTTTTGTTGTTCGCCTTTGGCGTCCGAAGTAGGGTAGGTTGTTTGGTTTAAGGGTTAATAACCTGTAACTTTCTAACCTGTAACTTTCTAACCTGCAACTTTCTAACCTGCAACTTGTCACCTATGGTAATCCTGTTTTCAGGATAATAGCTCTTGCAGCACTTTAGTGATAATTGTTTCAGGGATTTTGCCAACTAGGATTTCTTTCTCTTGCTGATTAGTGTCTAGAAATGTGAATTGAGGCACACCAGTCACTCGGTATTTTTCAATCGGTTTAGCCCACTGGGGGTCATCTACATTTAGCATCACCCAATTGACACTTTCTCCATACTGCTGGTGTACTTTGTTTAGGATGGGAGCCATGGATTGACAAGTGTTACACCAGTCAGCGTAAAATTCTATTAAAGTGGGCTTATTATTGCTCAAAGCAACTTCATAAGGTAGGGATTGTTTTACCATTGTTTTGATTAGAGCTAACCCAGCCACGGTCGAAGTGCTAAGGCTAGATACATCAGAACGAGTTAGGAAAAATGTTCCAGCTGCGAATACAACAGTGATTATTCCTACAACAATGCTGAGTTTTGCCCTGAGTTTTCCTTTCTCACTATTCATTATAGTATTTCTCAATTGGGTTTTGACGCGGTGGTGCGTTACGGGACGGATTGTCCCAACACTTGCTATGGCTTGTGTCTTGGCGAGCCCGTCCCTAACACACCCTACGCCACTGTTGCCTGCTCCCTATTCCCTATTCCCTATTCCCTATTCCCTATTCCCTATTCCCTATTCCCTATTCCCTATTCCCTGTTCCCTATTCATTGATAGTAATAGGCCAGAAATATGTGAAATCCTAGCATCACAAAGAAGACACTGACTAGGAAGATATGGGTAGATAGCCAGATAGAGCGTAGATTACGAATTAAGGGGCCTTTAGATATACCCGGTAGCATCCTACCAATGCCATCCTTTGCTGGCACCCAACCAAAATATTTTCTAGGAGATTCCAGCACCCCGGTTTCCGCCACAACACCGACTAGAGCCGATAGGGTTACACCAAAAAATAGCCACAGGAATATAGAATTAAAATTCTTCCCTGTCGCCCCAATGGTATGAATTAATGTTGTCCCTAAAAGGGCGACTCCCAAAAAGATATGTAAACTCCGCCACAGCTGTATGGAACCAGGAATAGTAAACTTAATCATCCAGCCACTACTACGCTTTCTAGCCGTTAGTACTATCTCAAACAATACAAAGGCTAGGGATAGATAGCCGGTAATTTGCTTATAAAGTTCCCCTTGTAAAAGCTGATACCATTTAAAGTAATTCTCCCGCAGCATCGGTATATAAAGGGGACTGAGGGCAAAGGGAGTCAGAATTACCACACAGATGAAGGTGAGGATGATTAAGGTAGAAAATTTGGGCTTCATAACATAGTGGCTTTTCGGTTAAACCTATTTTGTAAGCATTCAGCAGTCAGCAGTCAGCAGTCAGCAGTCAGTAGTCAGCAGTCAGCAGTCAGCAGTCAGCAGTCAGCAGTCAGTAGTCAGCAGTCAGCAGTCAGCAGTCAGCAGTCAGCAGTCAGCAGTCAGCAGTCAGCAGTCAGCAGTCAGTATTTGGGTGATAGCTGATAGCACCTCAAGTAGCGTGCGCGTAGCGCTAATCGCTGATAGCTGATAGCTGATAGCTAATAGCTGATAGCTGATAGCTGATAGCTGATAGCTGATAGCTGATAGCTCACACATTTACCCTAAAAATTAGGTGCCTTTTAGAGGCAGATTAATGATGATGCCACCCATGACTTCGCCCATCTCAAAGACTTTGTCGGGATAGCGCTCTTTGTGTACAGGATGGGTGTTGTGGCAAGTGATACAGGCTTCAGCGACAGCTTTATCAGGGTAGACGGCAGAATAATAGGTTGTACCGGCAATTTCTTGATAGTCTTTGTAAGGCTCACCAGTTTCAACCACTTCTGCCATCGCTTTCTTTTCAAATTCAGATTTTGGCGCTTGGTTATCGTTGATATTCCAAGGGGAAATTAAGCCGTAGGTAAACTCTCCTTTGTCAGCAGCAATCTCTGCTCCTAGACGGAACATCTGAGCTGGTAGCGGAATACCACCAGTTTGTTGCCAACCTTCAGTGGCTTCCGCATCAACTACTCCCTTTGGCTTGTCTTTACCTTCTAATTTCGTCAAGCGGTTAATGACGTGCTTGGTGTAAGCGGTGCGGTCTGCTAACAGCACGGTATGGATATAATCCACAACTAGTTCTGGAGCAACACCTCCAGCTTGCTGACTGGAACCGCCGCCACAAGCTACAACAGTGACGCAAATCGCTAAACCTAAGGCAATTAATCCCACAGCTTTGGTTTTCATGCGATGTAGCAATGTCTTGATTGCCATGATTTCGTATCTCCTCTCGTTGTATTTAATTGGTATGACGTGGCTATGACGTAGCTATGACTAGGGCTAGGAATGATTAGCGTTAGCTAGTAGCGTTAATTAGTAGCTTTTACTACTAGTAGCGTTAATTAGTAGCGTTAATTAGTAGCTTTAGTTAGTAGCTTTAACTACTAGTAGCGTTAATTAGTAGCGTTAATTAGTAGCTTTTACTACTCTTCAGCCTGACTCGACCGTTTCTTCTCAAATGCACGAACTAGATCAAAGGTTTCTAGCTTCAGGGTAGGAGGTTGAGAAAAGTTTTCCTCCACTAGCTCATCGTCGAAGATGCTGTTATAGCTATACTCGACGCTGTGACAGTTCATACAAACTTCCTTAACCATGCGATCGCGTGGTTTAAGAGTAAACGTATTGTTGTGATTAACGACAATTGTGTTTTCTGTATTTTCCAGCTGCTGACGAGGTAGATGACAGGTAGCACAGGTCACCGATTCACCATTAGGTCTGGGTAAGGTGCCTTGGTCAGCAAATAGTTGGGCATGCTTTGAGTTTTGATAGTTGAGGGAGTGGCTGTCATTATGACAGGTCAAGCAGGAATCTACAGAGGCTTGCCAGGTATCTACAGAATGGACATTGTGACAGCTGTTGCAGTTCATTTGCTTGTCCATCGCTGACTCTTTCATCGGCAAATGAGCCATTGCTGGTGTCAAGGGAGATAGTCCTTCTGAGATCCGAATGCCATGCTTACCATACAGAAACGTTTCAACCGCTACCTCATGGCAACTTTGACAACTTTCCTGGGTTGGTTTAACCACTAATTCTTTAGTGTCAGAGTCTTGGTGACAGCTAGAGCAGTTAACGTCTGCTAAGGCATGAGCACTGCCTTGCCACAACTGATTAATCTCAACTAATTCCGCTTGGGAAAGCGATGCAGCGGCGTCTTTGGGCACACCCCCATTGGCTACATCAATAACGTTGTTTGCGTTACCTCGGATAGCGCTGACCAATACCAAGCCAATTAGGACGAGTACAATGGCAATCAGTTTTTTCATGACTCGCTCCCCAGGAATTCTTCACCTAAATCGGGAGTAGGCGCTTCTTCTAATTCCCCAGTAACTGTCCGCTCCAACAGTACAGGTTCTGGCAACATCGGCAACTGATCGATATTCTGACGCAGGAATCCTGTAGAGATGGAGCGGTGGTCGTGGAAGTTATGACAGCCTGCGGTCCAGCAACCATCCCGAGTAAATCCTGTATGACTGGCTAAGTCACCGGTGATGATGCCTTCATGGCAAGCCATACATAGGTCTGGCTTGAGGTGAACTCCTCGCCCAAACATATGGACGTGTTCGTTATGACAAGCAGTACAGGTCAGTACATCTATCTTGGTTAAAAGTTCAGCCCAACGGGGGTCACGGAACTTTTTAGCTCCGTGAGCATCTGCTGCCATTTCCGCTTCGTGACAGCGCATACAGGTTTCGTTGGTGACCGGTTTAAACCCCTCATGACAGGAGTTACAGGAGACCTCAAACAAAACATGCCCCTCCGAGGTAGTGCCAGGAAGGAACACACTGCGATGATCTAACGCGAAGGCAGCGGTTAACCACGTTAGTAGGATCACCATCACACCGATGATGACTACCTTGGATTGGAGAATAGTGGGCTTAAAAAACTTACCCAGATTGCTTGCCATTTATTTTTAACTATTTACAACCCCATGGCTTACAAGAGCATGGCCAGGATCAGGGTAACAATTGCACCAGCTCCAAACACTCCACCGAATAATGGCCAGTTAATGTTGGTTTCCGGCACCTCATACTGTTGGGGGCTGGCTGTTGTCGCCTCTGGTTTTGGGGAATCTAACTCCACTTCTTCAGAGGAATAATCCGCACCATCCAACATGATGGTGGTAATGGCTCCGTAGGCGTCTACCCAGGCTTGCTTGACCTCTGGTGTCCAATCCGCACCCAAGTATTGCTCAAAGGTTTTTAGGAGGCTATTGCCCACTAATGGATAATGTTCTGGAAGCGCTCCATACTTAACATGTCTCGCTCCTAGTCCTTTGAGGGCTGCACCGAGGGTATCTGGTTTGCGTAGATTTTCTACTACCAGTACCAAGGAAGCCAGCAGTTTTTTCTGTTGCGCCACCATATCTGTGGTATCGAACAGAGGCTGGGCGGCTGGATAATCGGTGAATAGATTTTCGTAGAAGCTGGCTACAAATTCTGTAGCGCGAGGCTTAACCTGATCAAAGCTTTGTTCTAATAGTTCAACTTGTAAAGACATTGTTCTATATTACTCCGTGTGATTTACATGTTATTTACATGGGATTTAACTGTTAGTTTGGCACCCAGCACCCGATAATTACTTAAGCCCACTTCTGGGTTGGGGTTATTGAGGTTGAGAGCTTGACATCCGCTAAAGGTAGATGCCCAGTGGAGATCACCTCCCACCAGGCAGGATTGTAAAGATGTCTAACTGTGTAAGGTTCCCACTGACTAACTGACTAAGTCGATGTGATTAGATCAATAGTCCATATCGAGATCTAACGATAGGTTTCACAATTGGGAAACATCGTAGCTTTGGTTACAAATAATTTATAAAAATGAATAGTATGCATTAAACTATTGCATGTAATACATTTTCGATTTGATAATTAGGCTTTGGTTGGAGAACGCTTAAATTAGAGTCCGATATTCGGGTCGGAAAATCAGCTGTTCGTCGGATCAGTCTCCTCTGTGATCGAGATAGTAGTCAAATGCACTTAATTTGGTTGGTGCAGTTAATTTTTTATTGCCGTGAGGCAACGATTAAACAATGCTGAACATTTTAAAACAAGCCAGTCTTGCTGGACAGCAGGAAAATTTTTCATTACTAACTCACCATCTTCAGCAGTTGTCCTTAGGGAAAAATGGTCAGACACAGCAGCGGTTAAATGATGAAGAGTTTCAGCTAGCCTTGAGTCTGGGATTACAGGTGCTCAAGAGTGGGGATTTTCAAGAAAAATGGGATTTAGTAAAGGTGCTACCAAAACTGGGGAAAGCTGTTATTGCTCCTGTAATCAGCATCTTAGAAGATGAAGCACTAGATTTGGAAGTCCGTTGGTTTGCTGGTCGAATCTTAGGTCAGTTTGATGACCCGGCAGTTGTGATGGTGCTAGTCAAATTGCTGAAGGATGGTGAGGATGAAGAGTTAGCCTATATGGCTTCTGAAGCACTGGCAAACATTGGGACTTCAGCAGTGGCGGCTTTAAGCTGTTTCCCAGAATCCCCAGAGGCCAGATTATTGGCAGTGCAAGCCCTGGCTCATATTCACCGTCCGGAAGTGATTGAGCCATTGCTGAGTGTGGTTAATGACCCCAGCTGGGAAATACGGGCTACTGCTATTGAAACCCTCAGTAATTTTCGCTCACCTTCAATTACTCCAGTGCTGCTGAACGCCTTAACGGATAATGTGGCAGCGGTGAGGAAAGAAGCGGTGATTGGTCTAGGGTTACTACGTACTCTGTTGCCAGATTTAGATCTAGTCAAGCGGATTAAACCATTGCTTTATGACCTGAATTTGGAGGTTTGCCACCAAGCTGCGATCGCACTCGGGCGTTTAGCTACCTTGGACGCCCATCAAGCGTTAGTTAAGGCACTCCAGTCACCACCTACACCAATCACTTTACAAATCGAGATTGTCCGTGCTTTCAGTTGGGAGTTTACTACCAATTCCCTACAACAGTTGCAAGCAGTGCTGAGGTCGGCACCCACACCAGTCTGTCGGGAAATCATTAGCGTCCTGGGGATGGTAGAGTCAGACTATTTGAAACCCAAAGCAGCTGAGATTTTGATCGACTTTTGTCAATCAGGGCAAGTGGCTACGGAAAATCAGCAAATCAAACAAACCCTAGCTATGTCCCTAGGACAATTAGCTCAATGTGAATCAATACCATTACTGAAAGACTTGGTGGCAGACTCAGATCACTCCGTGAGCTTGCATGCGATCGCAGCCCTCAAAAAATTCCCATTGTAAATTTTGATTGTAAATTCCCAGTAAATTCCCATTAGTCTAGGTGCGTCAAGCCTTCAGGGCCTACCGTTGCTAACGCTTGCATTTTTTTGTGCTATACTCTATACTTGTGGTTTAATTCAGAAGTGGGCTACCCCTTAACTCAAATCCCTAAGGCGGATTTTGATTGAGGAAAGCCGATCTGAGCCATCCATAGAGAAAACAGAAAAATCAATAAAAAGCAAAGATATTGCGGAGCAAGCGTGGTTTATTAGCCAATTCTGGGCGTTTGCTTCATGATTTTGCCACAAAAATTTGCTAGCATCAAGTACACTCGCGAACCCTAGGGGACGATTTGGCAGAAGGCCGTTGAGTAGTCCAGCCTCAATTGTTCCTAGACTTGCTCTGTGGATGGAGAAATACGAGTGAATATAAACGAAGATCCCGTATTCAAAGCACTTCTGAGTTCACTGAACACAAATCCAGGCTTTGACTTTACCAAGCACGAGATTCCAGCTCAAAAGTGCCTCAAACTTGAATCACTAGATACTAAGCAATCCTCTCTACAGCCGGAGCTGCTCTATGCTGCTCTAGAGGAACTCTCTACGGGTCTTGAGGAACTCAGCGAGAAGTATGAGGCTTTGCAAGCGGCTTACGCTGTGTTACAAGCACAGCAAAAACACTACCATAATTTGTTTGAATTGGCTCCTGAGGGTTACCTGGTAACCAATGCTCAAGGAATTATCCAAGAAGCAAACTATGCAGCGGCTAGTCTACTCAACGTACAGCAGTATTATCTGGTCGGTAAACCGCTGATGAGCTTTATCAGTGAAGCTGAGTCTAATCGGTTCCACCACCAACTCCACCAGCTCCAGGAATTGCAAAAGCTCAAGGACTGGCAAGTGGTGTTGTGTCCACGGCAAGGTAAACCTGTAGCGGTTGATATGTCTGTATCTGTCTGTTGTGACCCTCAAGGCAATGTTGTTAGTATCCACTGGCTGATACTCCATGTCACTGGGTTCTAGAACTGCTAAAAGAACTTGAAGTTAAAAACATCAGGGCTCTACAATGCAGTTTTAGCATTACCGTTTCTCTGGAATTGAGCAAACCCCTGAATAAGATCATCAATTAACTAGCACAGATGGCTGATTCTAGCTATTCCGATCTTTTTCGATAATCAATTAACGTCTCTGAGCCTCTATTAACCGATTAGTGTGGCGGGAATCGGGAATCGGGAATCGGGAATCGGGAATCGGGAATCGGGAATCGGGAATCGGGAATCGGGAATCGGGAATCGGTAAAAAATACTGTTTACCTGATAGGTATGAAAAATGCTGTAACTATCAGACCACAATTTGTTGTATACCGACAAATTCTGTTTCAAAGGTTAACTTTTCATCTTCTAGCAGCATTTCAATTACTTCTCGCAAATTTTCCTTTAATTCGTCTAAGGTTTCTCCCTGAGAATGTGCGCCTTTAAATCCTGGAATATAACCAACGTAGAGATTGGTATCCAAATCTCGCTCAACAATTGCAGTAAATGTTTTCATGAAATTATATTTTTTAATTTAATAAGATGTTAACAGTTAGATTTTGATTAAGAGGATATCTGAAAAGTTTTTTGATATTGAATTTTGCCCCCCTAGCCCCCCAATTCTGGGGGGAACAAGAATCATTTTGCTGGTAAAAGTCCCCCGCCCCCCTAGCCCCCCAATTCTGGGGGGAACAAGAATCAATTTGCTGGTAAAAGTCCCCCGCCCCCCTAACCCCCCAATTCTGGGGGGAATTAGCGGATGCTTCGCTTTTTTACAGATGGGGATTTAGAGTAGTTAAAAAAACTAGAGCTAAATTTCCTTCCAAGAAACCAATACATAAAGGAATTGGAGCCAAAAGTGAAACACGAACATTCTATGTAATCAATACTGCTTAGAGCTTAACCGAACCGTATTGGAATCCCCCCTTCCCCCCTTAGTAAGGGGGGAAGGGAACAGGTAATCACCAATTTGAATGCACATCAGCTTACAGGACTTACGCAAAACTAGGCTAAAAATACGATATAGCATTTATTGATTTGGTGAGGTATACAGGATTTTACCCCTATTCCCTATTCCCTATTCCCTATTCCCTATTCCCTATTCCCTGTTCCCTATTCCCTGTTCCCTAAAACCCAGGACTCTGTACATCGCCCAATTGAAAACTGCTATAGTTTTCAATTTTAAATTTTCAATTTTAAAAGAAAAATGAACCAGACTTCAAATCACGTTATTAGTCTACCTCCGGGATTAATTTATCAGCAACTTACCAAAGAAAATCTTATAGATTTTTCCCAAACTAATCAGGGAATCACCATCACCAGCTGTTTGATAGCTTTGGGTTTGCTAGCTATAATCCCGGATGGCAAGAAAGGTCAATTAGCTACAGGCTATTGGGGAGGTAAAAAGGAGAAAAAAGCTGCTCGTAAAAAAGCTCAGGCACAGATGGCTAATGTTTCCAGAAACTCCGTTGCTCTCTACGTCGGCACTCCCGAAGACATTCAGAAGCGTCAGGAGCAAGAATGGATCAAGCAGGGAAAATTGAAAAAGCAACGGAAACCTGAAGCTTTCAATTGGTTTAAGCCTGCTGCCGAGTCCTTATATCTTCCCGATGCCCAACGCGGTATTTCCGCCATTGGAGCCAGTGGTTCAGGGAAATCATTTTCAGTCTGTGACCCTCTAATTCGTTCATCCCTTGACCAAGGATTTCCCACAATTATATATGACTTCAAATATCCAGCGCAAGCAAAACGAGCCGTGGGTTATGCTTTAAAAAGAGGCTATAACGTACATATTTTTGCCCCTGGTTTTCCTGAGTCAGATGTCTGTAATCCCTTGGATTTACTAAAAGATGAAGAAGATGCGATCGCAGCCGGTCAAATAGCCCAAGTCATTAACCGAAATACAGATTTAACTGGCGGAAAAGCCAGTGGCGATAAATTCTTTGAAGATGCCGGGGATAGTTTAGTCGAAGGAATCTTTTTGTTAACAAAGGCAGTTGGCACCTTAGTAGAAAATCAGCGATATTGTGATATAATGACAGCTCAGGCAATTTTAAGTTTGCCTGACCTAGTCAGCCGATTGGAATTTGCTTCCCAGGAGAAATTAAATGTTTGGACGACTCGACCTTTATCCCAAATCATTAGTATCAAAGAAAGTGAAAAAACCGTAGCCGGGATTATCGGAATTGCTCAGAGAACCTTCCAAAAATTCTTGAAAAAAGACTTTATGGGAGCATTTTGTGGAAAAACAACCTTACCTTTAGATTTAGAAGGAAAACAACTCATCGTCTTTGGGTTAGATCGAAATAACCGGGATATTGTCGGACCACTATTGGCAACAATCCTCCATATGGTTATTAACCGGAACGTATCCCGAATTAAACCTCGAACAGACCCTCTAGTTGTTTCCCTAGATGAGCTACCAAGTTTGTACTTACCCCAGCTGGTAAACTGGTTAAATGAAAACCGAGAAGATGGGTTTTGTGGTATTCTAGGTTATCAAAACTTAGGACAATTAGAAAATAGGTATGGCAAAGAGCTGACCAGAGCTATTCTAGGAGGTACAGCTACAAAGTTCATCTTTAATCCCCAAGATCCAGACTCCGCTAAAACCTTCTCTGACCTATTAGGAGAGTTTCAAATTCATTTCAAATCCAAATCCAAGAGTAGTGGCACAGGGGGCAGTTCTCACTCTAAATCCGATCAAAAAAACAAGCGACCACTTTTAGAGCCCGCTCAGTTTATTAAATTACCTACTGGTAAAGCAGTGATCATCAATCCCGCTTATCAAAGAGCCAAAGAAAGCTATGTGCCTTTGTTAGAACAAATTCAAATTCCTGAATCTGATCTTAAAGAGCAGGAGTGGTCAGAAAATTTATGGGAGAGTATTCGAGACCATTTAATTAAAGTCAAGAGAGTATCTCACCGAGTTTCTAATCAGCAAAGGGTGCGTCAACTTAAGGAGAGAATGGCATTAGTAGAGCAATTATTTCCATTGCCAACAGATGGCCCTAGACAAGCACCAGCATCATTTTCTCCTACCCCAGCACTAATACCAAACTCTGGATCTAGCTCATCCACGGCAACTTCTCATTGGCCTCCACGTCTATCTGATCAAGATGTCTCACCAGACCTTCTGGAAGGAAGTTTTTAATGAGTTACTTTGTTACAGGTTACAGGTTACAGGTTACAGGTTACAGGTTACAGGTTGCAGGTTGCAGGTTGAACGCGATCGCGTGGCCTTTTGGCCAAGGTTGCATGTTGAACGCGTAGCGTGGCCTTTTGGCCAAGGTTACAGGTTACAGGTTGCCATCTGATAACTTGAAAATTGTGTAATTGGAGCAAGCCATGTTTTCTAACTATAAAATAAATCCTGTAGAGGATTTAGATAGGGCAACAAATAACTTATCTGATCTACCCTCATTACCCATCGACTATTTTCCTAATGTGATTGAGATTTTTGATCAATATGGATTATTAGCTGGCGTAGTGGTGTCCAAAGGCATACCCTATGAAATGCCTAGGCACAACGATCAGGTCAGTGACTACAATGCTTGGTATTTCGATGGGCAGCTTTGCGTGTTTTATCGAGGAAAAAATATTTTGCTTGATCGCACTCAGAACTTGCAGCACCGAGCAGCAATTTTTGGAGCCTTAGGCTTGGGAGCATTAGGAGTTTAAAACCATGGCAAAAGTAACAATAGTCAGTGAGTCCTATGTATCCTCTTTACAAGGACAATACCAAGGTGTCATTTCCAAATGGTCAAGTGGACTGGCAGCCTTTAGGCAAAAGCAGCAGCAAAAGCAAGAACAAAATCGACAGGGTCAACAACTCAATGGTCAGGTATACAATAGTAATCAAGAGCCTGAAATCCAAATTACCGACGGTGATCAAGTAGTCTATGGTAAAGATGGAGATAGGTTGGTCAATGACTTAAACTCAGACATCATTGGTCAGTTGACTTTAGCCAAAGAGTCATCTGTAGGAGAGATGGTTGGGATCACCAATAAAAAAGTAGAATTGGATGGAATCGTTATTTTACAAACCAATGATGAAGGTGTTGTAAAGGTTAACGCTTTTGATGAACAACAGCTACAGGGGCAACAACAAAAGGTATATAGTCCAATTCAACCACAAAACCAACCTTTAAAACCCAAAGTCCAACCCGTAAAAGCTAATACTGAAACCAGAGGTGGATTATATTCAGTACGACGGTCAGTGCAGGCTTTAGAGGATACACCACTAAAGCAGTTTTTGCAGTCCCAGGTTAATGAGATGCGTATGCTTCGTAGTGCTCAAAAACAAAAACAAGAAGCTATGCAATCGGAGTTTCTATCTGAATTAATTGAAGCCCGAATGCTTCAATCAAAGCAGCCTAGTTGGTGGGAAAAGGTCGTTTCACCGATTTCAGAAAAAGTAGAAAAATTCAAAAATGCTGTGTCTAATTACCATGAAACATCCCGTCAAAAAGAAGCTGCTGCTACCTTAGTCCGCTTAATCAATTCCCAAGCATCACCAGGACAAGATACCTATGAATCAGCAGAGTATACGATTCATCGCGAGGATAATTCCTATGCAATGAGGGACAAAAAAGGTAAGGAATTTATCAAGTTTCGCGCTGGTGCTCTAGGGGTCACTGTACAGGGAGAAACCAAACTTAGTGAACAGCAATATCAAGAAATTTCACAGGTAAAAAAGCAATTAGATTGGGGACAGAAACCTGAGGGAAAATTTCGGCAATTAGGAGCTTCTGAGGCTGACTACTTTAGCCGTGTCAAGGCAGTTGCAGATACATTGGTCGAGTATGCCCAATCACAAGGAAATACTGTCCAGGTTGAAGGTAAACTCAACTACAACTGGAGAGCAACTCCCAATGGCGATATCACAATTGCCGCTAAGGACAGACGAGGAACCATCTTTTCACAACAGAAAGGACAATTCATGTCCCAGATGACACAACGGGATTTATCCTACTTTGAGCAAGCCTTAAAACCCTTAATGAGCCAAGCGCCACAACGCCTAGTTCAGCCCTCTCGATCATCAGTGCAGTCTCTAAAATCTCAAAGCCTAGGTGCTCCTAACCCCTTTGCTCACTCCAGTTTAACAGCACTGGCTTCAAGCAATGGACAGGCTTTTCAACCCCCAGCTAAAACACCTATATCGCAACCGATTAATCTCAAACAGAAATCAAAGGAGCTATCTTTGTAAGGCTTTTTGTTAACTGTTAACCCTCAACAATAAACCACCTGAACTATAGCATTTTTAATCTTAATGAGGTACACTAATTTTTTACCTCTTGCCCGCCCCCCTTCCGCGCGGCAGGGCTGTTTCAAACTTTAATAAGTTAACGATTATTGGAGATAGGGGGATAGGGGGATAGGGGGATAGGGAAATAAACTAAAATTTCCCGAAAAATCCGCCAATTTAGTCATTAAAATCTGACANGTTTTAAATGCTAGGGATTTTGTTCACGCTACTGTTCAGGCAAAAGTTTACCATTATTATCACGAACAAAAAACCCTTGTTGCCTTGGATGTGCGCCTCAAACAAAATGCTTGGCAGATCAGCAAAGTTATTGATTTTTCCAGCTGGCGAACTAGTTTGGAACCCCCAGACACAGCTTGGTGGTGGCATTTAGAAACAGAAGCGGAGCTTGCCCGCTGGCAATGGTGGGATTGGTTATGGCGAGGATTGAGCATTGCTGGCTGGACGGCGAATCTTGGCTTGTTAATCGACCTTCTGCCTCGTTTTCTGATAGCAGGCACTGGATTTGCGGGAGCAGTAGCAATTGCTTTTCCCAGTCTTTTGACCTTATTACAAGCGATAAGCGAACTAACGGAAACCGGACAAGAAGGATTTGATAAATTATTAATCCGACTGGGTATTCCCAAGCATTTTCATGGGGAAGCCCAGCTCGGGGCGACGGAGTTATTACTGCTAATCTTACTAGGTTTTCACTTTTATCTGCCCAATTTTTCTAATTTTTCTAATAGAAGAGGTTTTGAAAACTATAACAAGGGTCAACTCGCCAGTGCTGAAGCCCACTATCAGCAAGCCTTAGCCCTTAATCCTGATAATGTCAAAGCTCACTACAACTTAGCTGTAGTATACGAAGATTTACAACAGTTTGACAAAGCCAGAACTCAATACCAATTCGCCGTAAAAGGCGGTTTTGTTAAAGCTTATAACAACTTAGGTCGCTTGCATATTCTTAACAACAAACCCTCCTTAGCTATCCCCTTACTCTTCAAAGGTTTAGCCGGGGCTGGGCAAGCAAGCATCAAAGTTCGATACGACCTGATGAAAAACTTGGGTTGGGCTTTACTCAAGCAAGGGCGAGAGGAGCAAGCAGAACCAATTCTCCGGAGCGCGGTCTCTTTAGGCAGTAGTCCAGAAGGTATTGAAAAAATCAGCAATCGCGGTTCAGCCCACTGCTTATTAGCTCAGGTTTATCAAGGACAAAACCAGAAAACCAAAGCCCTTACCCAGTGGCAAAAATGTTGTCAATTGGGGTCAAGTGCTAATCCTGATGAGGATCTGTGGCTGGGCTTAGCTCATAAAAAATTAAAGGAGGACAATCAATCATGTGGTCAAAACAATCGAAAACCTTAATTGCCTTTGCACTGGGGCTAGGTGTGGCAGTTACTTTCATCAAACCTGCCCTGCCTCAAATACCAAGGTTTAACCTAATTATCGCCTTGGGTCCTCCAGGTGAAGTCAAATTCCAGAAGCCCGATTGGTCAAATTTTCAACCAGCTTCTATTGGTGATGTACTCAGGGGGGATTATCAGCTGTTAGTAGGCTCAAATGCTACCGTTGAAGTGCTGTGTTCCAACTGGACAACCTGGAAACCTGAACCGGGAAGAACTTCCACCGTTAATGAAGGCTGTCCTACCGCCGGAGATAGTAGAATAATTCACTCAGAGGATTATACCGCTCCTACTAGGGTAGCAAATAATCAAAACATTCCTTATCTATTAAGTCCGAGGAACACATCCTTACTCGACAACCGACCCACCCTACGCTGGCATCAGGTTGAAGGTGCAGAAAGTTATTCTGTTAGGATTCGTGGACAAGGATTAGATCTAGACTGGAAAACCCACAGTAGGGAGACAGAAATTCTTTATTCAGGGGAACAACCTCTAGCACCTGGTTATTATTGGTTAATTGTTGAGACTGACAAAGGTAAACGTTCTATAGAGGAAGGGGTATTTGGTTTTCGGGTACTTGATAAAAAGAAAGCTACCACCCTATTAAAAGAAGTAGAGGAACTCCAGCAAAAACAGTTAAGTGAAGAAGCAAAAACCTTAGCCATAGCCCATTTTTACCTCAGCGAAGATTTGAAATATAATGCCATTGATATACTCGAACAAAGCATCAAAGATGGTAATACTTTGGTAGCCACCTATCAACTGCTAGGGGATACCTACACAGAAGTGGGATTAAATCGACTGGCAAAGGAGCGTTACCTCAAAGGTTTAGAACTGGCTAAAGCAGCATCAGATTTAAACAGTCAAGCGGAAATACAAAAGAGTTTAGTAACTATCAGCTTAATTATTGACAGTAAAGAGGAAGCTTTACAGTGGTTGGAAAAAGCCCAAGTTAGTTATCGGGCTTTAGGAGATGAATCAGAAGTGCGTCAACTAGAACAGCAGAAAAGTGAAATTTTAGAGGCGGCTCTGGATGTGAATTAGGGGGTATCGGTATGGTTTCAACTAAATCAATCAAATAGCTTACAGGTCAAAATCCTCGGGATTTATCCCTTTTGCTTTTAATTGCTCCAACAATGCTTTCATACGAGTTCGTTCAAGCTCTAAAGCTTGCTGTGCTTGTTCTAAAGCTTCTTCCGCTTGTTCTGCTCGTTGACGTTGTTGTTCTTTCTGCTCACTAATTTCTAAATAGCTAGCAAAAGGCTCACCATTGGGATAATACAGCACCAATTGAGATGCTACTAACTCAAAGGTAATTCCTAAACGGGGACTCACCCAACCCAGCATCTGGGGGATGG
>NZ_JAAHHZ010000017.1:16659-60523 GCF_010672005.1 Moorena sp. SIO4A5
TGCTCACTAATTTCTAAATAGCTAGCAAAAGGCTCACCATTGGGATAATACAGCACCAATTGAGATGCTACTAACTCAAAGGTAATTCCTAAACGGGGACTCACCCAACCCAGCATCTGGGGGATGGGTTCTAGTTTTTTTCCTGAACGCAACCAGCCTTTTAGTTTGGCTCTGTTTGGATCATAGAGATAGTACTCTTCTACTCCATGGGTCCGGTAAAACTTGAGTTTATCCTCTTCTAATTCCTTGATGGTGTTGGTTTCTGATGCTATTTCAAAGGTGACTTGGGGATTAAGGTTATCTTCAACCCAGGTCTTGTAAGAACGTCGATGCCCTTTCGGTCTACCGATAACTACCATCACATCGGGGGCTTGGTTGATTTTGGGTTCTCCTTGTTCTGGATACCACAACAAATCCCCAGCGATGAATACATTAGGGTCATCTTTGAAGTGGACTTCTAGGCCATACTTAATGGTGGTAATTAGTTCAAATTGAAGGGTATTGTCGGCCATGGGTTTCCCGTCACTTTCGGGATAGAAGATGTCATCGGTGGTGGGAGTAATTTGCTGAATCATAGGAAAAATTGTTTGGGTTAATGGGAGTCGGGATCCCCCCTAGCCCCCCTTAATAAGGGGGGAATGGAGTAGGGAACAGGAAAAATCCTGTCTACCTGATTACTAGGAGAATTGCTAGAGATTATAGGTTAAAATCCTCGGGATTTATCCCTTTGGCTTTTAATTGCTCTAGCAATGCTTTCATACGAATTCGTTCAAGCTCTAAAGCTTGCTCCGCTTGTTCTGCCCGTTGGCGTTCTTGTTCTTTTTCGAGCCTTTCGAGCTCTGCCTGTTGTTGAGCCATATCTCTTTGCTCACTAATTTCTAAATAGCTAGCAAAAGGCTCACCATTGGGATAATACAGCACCAATTGAGATGCTACTAACTCAAAGGTAATTCCTAAACGGGGACTCACCCAACCCAGCATCTGGGGGATGGGTTCTAGTTTTTTTCCTGAACGCAACCAGCCTTTTAGTTTGGCTCTGTTTGGATCATAGAGATAGTACTCTTCTACTCCATGGGTCCGGTAAAACTTGAGTTTATCCTCTTCTAATTCCTTGATGGTGTTGGTTTCTGATGCTATTTCAAAGGTGACTTGGGGATTAAGGTTATCTTCAACCCAGGTCTTGTAAGAACGTCGATGCCCTTTCGGTCTACCGATAACTACCATCACATCGGGGGCTTGGTTGATTTTGGGTTCTCCTTGTACTGGATACCACAACAAATCCCCGGCAACGAATACATTGGGGTAATCTTTGAAGTGGACTTCCAGGCCATACTTAATGGTGGTAATTAGTTCAAATTGAAGGGTATTGTCGGCCATTGGTTTGCCGTCACTTTCGGGATAGAAGATGTCATCGGTGGTGGGAGTAATTTGCTGAATCATAGGATAAATTTTCACCAAATACTGGAAGCCTATTCTATCTTATCACACCCCATAAACAAACTACCATTTTAACAGATTTTTGGTGAAGCAAACGTGTTATAATTTAATTGGTGCTTGATCTTAGATTCAACAACTAAGGGATGTGTGATGTTTAATTATAGCAATCTCCCCAAGATTTTTACTTCAATCTCTTGGAAACTCTCTTTGGTACCTTTCTCTTCTGTTCTCTTGCTCCTTGGTGCTTGTCAGACTAGTCCAACAATCAACCAAACAGTTAACCGAGGTTTAGAAATTCGCTTTCTGGCAGGGAGTGACTTAAAAGATTTTTGCGATCGCGTAGCGTGACCTTTCGGGCTTTGCCCGACGCTGCGCGAACGGTCAATCGCGCTGCCACCAAACTCAATAACTCCCAGCCTAAACTAGAGGATGGTACTCCCTTTTATCTAACCTGCGATACTAAAGGAAGTGGGGATGTGGTGGAGGAAGTTCTTAATCTTACTAAACAATTGCAATCTGGTGCGATCGCTCCTGAAGACTCCCAATTTCCTACTTTAATTTCTGTCGATGGAGAAATTTACCAGAGTCAGCTGATCTTCCAGATTAATAAAATTTTTCCAGGACAGAACTATATCCCAGATTTAACTGAATCACCTCTGCTTGCTTACAGTCCGATGGTTTTTATGACCCAAGCTGATTTAGCCGGAAGTTTAGCAGCAGTGGACGATCTCTATGTTTCCTTGGTAGAGGCGAAAAATCACCAGGATCTAGACCCCAAGGCGGCTGCTTTACCAATAACCTACGTTCACACCGCCCCAACCCGTTCCAATTCTGGCTTGCAAACCCTAGTGGCTCAATTTGCTTCGGTTTCCGGTAAGCGTCCTGAAGAACTCACCATAGCTGATGTAAAAAAATACCAAGATCGGGTTCAGAAAATCCAAAACAAAATCACCCGTTACGGCAAATCTACGGGGTCTTTAGCGAAATCGATGGTGAACAACGGTCCCTTTTGGGCTTCTGTGGGCTCTGTCTACGAATCCTTAGTGATTTCTGCCAACAGTCAAGGTAATAATACGGTTAACTATCAAGCGGTTTATCCTTCTGCTACCTTTAGTTCCAACATTCGCGCCATCCTCCCCAATGCCCCATGGGTGAGTGACAAAGAAAAAGCAGCAGGGGAAAAAGTTATTGAATTCCTACGGCAACCAGAAACCCAAAAAATTGCGGTAGACTTGGGCTTACGTCCAGGGATTCCAGGGGGGCCCCTTGGCAGTAAGTTTTCCTCTGAATTTGGGGTACAAGCCAATCCTCAATACGATTCCTACCGTCCTCCTAAACCGGAAGTGGTAGAAGCGATGTTGCAAAGTTGGCAAAGCTACGCCAAAAAACCTTCCCAAGTTGCTTTAGTCGTAGATGTTTCCGGTTCTATGAGAGGTGAGAAACTCTCGGCTGTGCAGAATACGTTACTGAACTACGTGCAGAATATCGGTTCAAGGGAAAAGATAGCGATTATTCCTTTCAGTAATGAGATTAAGCAGCCCTTTATGGTGGAAGGCACACCCCAAGGAAAAGCTGAGGGGATAAAATTTATTGGTAGTCTGAAAGCTGGGGGAGGAACTCGATTATATGATAGTGCTCTTTTTGCTCGGAACTGGTTAAAACAAAATTTTAAAACAAACGCGATTAATGCGGTGTTGATTTTGACCGATGGTGATGATTCTGGCTCGGAAATTACTCTCGATAACCTCTCAAAACAATTACAAAGCAGTAACTTTGAAGCGGATGAAAGTATTGCTTTTTTCACCGTCGGTTACGGCAAACAAGGAGAATTTAGTCCTAAAGTATTGCAAACAATTGCTGAACTAAATGGGGGCTATTATCGTCAGGGCAATCCCGAAACGATTTCTAAGTTGATCGCAGATTTACAAGTTGAGTTTTAAGTCAATTATAGCAGTTATCAATTGGATGAAGTACAAATTACTTGGTTTTAGGGAGCAGGGAGCAGGGAGCAGGGAGCAGGAAAAAAAATTACATGTACCTCATTAGAATAGTTAACGCTATACAGTTTCAGTAAATTATCAGTCGCTGATTACCCATGAGGCAACCCATGTTAACGTTTGCAAATCCTCTTCATTATCCCCTAGCGGTCTTAGCAGGAGGTGTAGTCCATGCGATCGCAGTACGAGTTGCTCGACTTCCTAGCCCCATTGCTATACCCCTAGCAGGAGTGGTCACGGTGGCTGGTGCCACTGTTCTTAAGCAAAAGGAAAGTCAACGACCCCCGACCCTACAAAACCCTGCCTTGGAAAGGGAATTACAACAGGTACGACAACAGGCTCAACTGATTGCTCAGAAAGCAGAAAGCCTGCGCTCAGAATCGGAAAAACTTGCCCTTGCTACCACCGAAATGGAGCTACTTTCTACTATTCAATTCGCATGCGATCGCGTAGCGTGACCTTCGGTCAATCGCGCGTTAGAATTACCAGCCAAAATTGACCAATTCTCCCAACGTCTCCATGGTACCGACTCCCTGCTTTCAGTAACCGAGTTAAAGCAGCAGTTGCAGGAGGTAGAAGCGAAAAAAACTAAGAGTTCTGGAGTCGCTAGGCAACAATTACAGCAATTAGCGACCAGCTTGCAGCACAACATTACCCTGGCTCGACAAGGGGAAGATGCTAGACAAGCCCAGGTGATTGCTCTAGCTACTTTGATTACTGATACTGCGGGAGTTTTACAACAGTTGCAGAATCGCCTGCGGACAAGCAATTTAGAAGATGCCCAAACCGTGGAAGAATTGCGCTCCCTCAGTACCGAATTGGCAGGTTTTCAAGACAATATGGCTCTTTTCCTATCTTAACTTGATCAGAATTCATGGATAATAAAACAACTAAAACAATTACATCCCTGGGGATTATCGCTGTTTCCCTAGGCATTGCCTACGCTCCTTTACCAGGATTAAACCAAACCCTTTATGTGGTAAGTGGAACAGAATTGCAAGAACCCCTCGCTGTTCTGGAACAACGTTTTGAAGAAACCTATTCTAATATTAACATCGAATTTAAATTCCAAGGCTCCCAGGAATTAGTCAATCGCTATCTCGATGAAAAGAAGGATTTTAAACCCACAATTTTAATTCCAGCCAATGGGGTTTTGTTGAATGAATTGAGCGATCGCTGGCAAGCCCAAAACACTACTCCACCTTTTTATGATAACCCCCAACCCATTGCCAAAACCCTATTAGTAGGTATTGCTTGGCCAGAACGGGGAGAAGTTCTGTTTCCCGATGGTCGTTTTCAATGGTTAAAACTAGAAAATGCCATGAAAAAGCGCAATTGGCAGGAGATTGGCGGCAATCCTAACTGGGGTAGTTTTGACTTTGTGACTACCGATCCTAATCGTTCCAATAGCGGACAACTGACCTTAAGTCTTTGGACACAGAGTAATTCTGGGGGCGCAACCTTATCCCCAACTAATTTTAATAGCTCGGAAATTCAATCTCTGTTCGGTTTAGTAAAGCGGTCTGTCTATCAACCGCCACGCTCAACGGACACTCTATTGCAAGAGTTTATTGCTCGTGGCCCCAATGAGGCAGATGTTGCTACTGTATATGAAAGCATTGCCCTCTACCGTTGGGAACAAGCAGCCCAGACTCAAAGCAAGCCCGATCAGATTTATTATTTTAATCCCACCATTGAAACGGTTTCCACCGCAGCCATTGTGCGCAGAGATGTGAACTCGCAACAGGTAAAAGCAGCACGGAAATTCCTCCAATTCCTAACTGCTCCAGAACAACAAAAAACCTTTGTGCAATACGGTTTTCGTCCTGTGATTGGGGGTATTGATTTGCAATCTGTCTCCGGCAGTCCTTGGACAAAACGTATTCCCGGTGCAAAAACTGACCCTAATTTAAAAACTTTAGCACCACCAAATTCTGAAGTGATTGGGGAAATTCAACGGATGTGGAATCGGGTGGAGTAGGGAGTAGGGAGTAGGGAGTCGGGAGTCGGGAGTCGGGAGTCGGCAGTCGGCAGTCGTGAAACTCCCTTATTAAGGTGCTGCATCGCTGTTCCCTCTCCTCGGTTAACACCTGCATTCTAGTAATTAAATATAACCCGTTAAGCAATTGAACTAATCAACCCTAGGAGGAACAAAGATGAAACGTCTCTTACGTCGATTTCGGTCTATCGCTGAGTTTGCCCAATAGCAGCGTCCCCAGTATAACCTGCCAGTCGATTCATGAAAGCAAACCCGTGGGTGTTAAACTAGGCTGATGCCAACTAGCTCGTAATCTAACATCTGCAGCGATTACTCTTTGTTGGGTCTTTCAACGATAGAATAGACAGCCAAAAATAATATCTAGGGAAAAAGAACAATGAAATCCTTAAAGGACTATAAAATTATTTTACGTCCCGATGACCATGGAACTTTTGTCGCCTATATTCCAGCCATTAAAGGATGTCATGCCTGGGGAGAAACTCCTGAAGCAGCCCTCTGTGAATTAAATCCTGTTTTTGAGATGATTCAAGAAGAATACCTCGAAGAAGGCAAAAATTTACCTGATGATGTCGAGGTAACTTTTTCTCATGCCAGCTAAAGCTAAAACCGTGAGAATAAGTTGCTAAACAATTAGGCTTTGCTGAAAGTTCGTCAAAAAGGAAGTCATGCCCGTTGGAAGCATCCGGATGGACGTTCAACCACTATTCCTGTTCATGGTAATGCTGAGATTGGAGGTTGGTTATTTCGAGAAATACTCAAGCAGTTAGGAATTAGTGAGAAGGAATTTGATCAACTAAAATAAGTGCGTTCGCGTAGCGTGGCCTACGGCCAATCGCTCTTTTATTGTGCGTTCGATTACACAAGATCTATCAAGACATTGTTACTATCGCTTGGGTAGAACTAATCTAATAAAAACGACAGTGGACGACTCATATTCTGAGCAAAGCCAAGGAGCCCGCAATCCCGGTATTGGTAGAGTAATTTCCCCTGTGAATCGAATAAGAAAGTTCCCCCTCGCTGGGTCAGATAAGCCCCATTGGGCACATAAGTATTCCAGTGGCTTAAAACCTCTGTCATATTCCGCAGCCGCAGGGTTGCCAATTCAAAGGGTCTTTGAAAACCTTTGCCACCAGCCAGCCTGAAGAATGAGCCCTTGATAGGGGGAAGTGGTATACCTCGCACAACCTCCTCATCATCGAGCAACTGCGGAGCCTGACTATCGCCCCAATAGCCTCGAAATACTTCAGCTAGAGTGCCAGGACTACCAATACCCGCACACATCAGCAGCAGATTCAAGTAGGCATTTAGGGTTATTGAGAGCCCTGGTAGCTTGAGCGATAGTCCTGGATAAAGATTAAGCTGGTGGTGCAGCTGTGCATTGGCAGGGACAAACAACCAATCCCCAGGAAACCCCGTATAGTTACAGAATCGCTTACCAGAATCGCGATTGCCAATACCAACAGCTCGTATTACTATACCCTCGCCCTGTAACCTTTTTGCTTCCCGTTGCAGCCACCAAGCGTATTCGAGACTGTCGAAATCTCCAAGTTGGGGCCAGACAAGTACCAGCTGGCGGGTGGCTGACTCACAACCGCTCAGAAGTGGCAGGATGACTCCATCACTTACCCGCTGGCACTGGGTCTGATTTAAGATTGTGTAAGGATTCATTTTAAACCGGTTGTTTTAAGGGGAATGTTGTATTAAAAGTAAAGCACGCTTCGACATTGGTTTGAGCTTTGCGATGAAGCGTTTCGGCAAAGCCGACGCTACGCGAACGCAAAGCGTGGCCTACGGCCTCAGCTTCCGCTAAAAGCGATTGACCGTAGGTCACGCTACGCGAACGCTTCTTCTGTAATTTGTTGAATTGCTGCTCAATCAGGAGGCTGTTGGTGGGTTTCCATTCCCAGCCAAAGCAGATACTCAATATTACCAGCAGGTCTACTCAAATTGCTGCCTCAATCAAAGGTATTTATCGGCCTCGATCGTAAATTCGGGACTTACTTCAGAGTACGATCGAGTTGTGCCTGGTACGATCGCCGATCAACTGAATGAGTGAGCGAACCATCACGCATCTTATTTCGTGGTTAAAGGGTATATGTGAGCGATCGGGCTTTGGATATAATGGACTTTGGGTATCAAGGGAATAGATCGCTATCCAGCAGGGATAGGAGGTTTAATATGGTGTCAGCACCTACTGAAGAACCAGCAATCATTCGGACAGAGCGGGGATTGACAATCGCAGGTACACGCATCACTCTTTACGACGTGATGGATTACCTGAAGGCTCAGTATCCACAACAGTTGATCTCTGAAAAACTCGGTCTTAATCATGATCAGATTCGTTCAGCGCTAGCCTACATTGAAACTCATCATGTTGAGTTTGAAGCGGAATACCAAGAATGTCTACAAACAGCAAAGGAAATTCGGCAATATTGGGAAGAGCGAAATCGAGAACGATTTACCAAGATCGCAGCAATGCCTCCGAAGCCAGGTCAGGAAGCCCTCCGTGCAAAACTTCAAGCATGGAAAGCGCGAATTGAAGCCCAGGCATAGGCATGAACTTTCTGATTGACTACAATTTAACTGGCGATGCTGTTCTATTTTGGGGAACACTCTCGGCTGAAGGATGGCTTGAACTGTTACCTATTCGCTTCAAAACATTTCAGGACGCTGACTTGCCAATGGATAGTAGCGATCGCGCCGTTTGGCACTTTGCTCAGAGCAACCAAATGATCCTGATTACCGCTAACCGAAATATGAAGGGAGAAGACTCTCTAGAGCAAACAATTCGTGAGGACAATACACCAACTTCGTTGCCAATTCTGACAATTGGTAACCCAGATCGACTTGACGAGAGTAGTTATCGGCAAAAATGCGCTACCCGATTGATTGAAATTGTGCTTGATCTGGAAAACTACCTGGGAGTCGGTCGAATTTTTATTCCGTAAATTTTTCAGCGTGGTAGATACTGTTGGGTATTGATAAAAACTCAAATACGAGCCAGATAGCCTTCTTAATCTGTTGATCGATCGCCCAAATCGAATTTTTACAAAACAAGTCAGTACAACTTCGTCCACCATGACCCTGCGCGAGATTAAATCCCAACTTTTAGCCCTTAGTTTAACTGAAAAAGCTCAAGCGATTCAGCTACTTCAGGAAGCTAGCAACATCTGGACAGGCATTGAAAAAACACCTGGTGTTTGCGGGGGAGATGCCCGGATTGCCAACACTCGTATTCCTGTTTGGGTTCTCGTTCAAGCTCGTAATCTTGGCAGCAGTGAAGTTGATCTTCTGCAAAATTACCCTACCCTAAGTGCCAGCGATGTTGCCAATGCTTGGGTTTATGCTAATGCTCACCCCGAAGAAATTGACCAAGCAATCCAGGATAATGATGAGGCTTGAGCGATGGCTGTTCTCTATGCTGATGAACAATTTTCTTTGAAGGCAACCCAACACCTCAGAAGTTTGACCCATGATGTCCTGGAAGGCAAAAATTTACCTGATGATGTCGAAGTAACAGTTTTTCATGCCAGCATTAGCTAAAACCTTTGTGACTTAACTTTCTGAATCGGTCTTTGCTAAAATTTGGTATAATCCTGAAGATACCGAGTATGAAAACCTATAATTTTGGTGATATTATTCAGTTCTCCGTGCTGTTTTACTTAACCGGGAAGAAGCGATTGATTAGTACAACAAAATTTGGTAATAAAGGAGAAGTAAACTCATCCTGCTCAAATAAGGTAGCAACTAGAGTTAATTTTCCCTTGTCTCGGCGATATACCTCTACTTGCTTACGAAAACGATCGACAATCCAATATTCTTTTACCCCTTGAATTGAATATAACTTGACTTTAACTTCGCGGTCGCGTTTTTCATTTTCTCTACCAAGAGAAATTACTTCCACCACTAATTCAGGTGCTGCGGTCAGATGTCCGGCTTCATCTTCTATTTGAGCTAATCTTTCTTGGCTTACCCACACTACATCAGGAATCACATTATCGGCATCTGAGAAGATGATTCCGGGAGTAATAATAGTTTCACCATTACCTGTTGATTCTGACCAATTATTCAAATAACTAAAAATTCTGCCACAAATTTGTTGATGTCGTCGGTGAGGCGTTCGAGTCATAAATAATTCTCCTTCAATTATTTCGTATATTGTCCCTTCAGAGTGAGGCAATAGTTCTAAATCATCGATTCTCCAACTGACTCGTTCTATTGTTTCAGTCATATCAATTATCCTGATTTAATCTGTCTTAATTTTATCAATTTTGGCAGATAGGGATCCGTGTAGGAATTGTGATAATTTTTGATGCCATATTCCCTACTCCCGTCTTGATGCAATAGCGAGTGGGGGAAACCCCCAAGACCGCGCTGCATCGCTACTCCCTACTCCCTACTCCCTGTTCCCTATTCCCTGTTCCCTTTGCTAGATAAGCTAATCCCTCATCCTGAGGAGGAAAGTGTTGCGCCACCCTTAAGTCATTCATAACCTCATTCACCGCCTTAATCACCTTCCACAGTTGACAACGTGTCGGTATGGTGGAGTTCATAGCTCGAACTGTTCTGGATCTATGCCCTTTGCTTTTAACTGCTCCAACAATGCTTGCAACGAAGCTTCTGCCTGTTCTGCTCGTTGTGATGCCTGTTGTTTTTCCAGCCTTTCAAGCTCCAAAGCTTCCTCTGCTTGCTCTAAAGCTTCCTCTGCTTGCTCTGCTCGTTGACGTTCTTGTTCTGCCTGTTGTTGAGCGAGATCTTTGAGCTCAATAATTTCCAAATACGTAGCAAAACGCTCACCATTGGGATAATACAGCACCAAGTCCGAGCCTACTAACTCAAACCTAATTCCTAAACGGGGACTAACCCAACCAAGCATCTGGGGGATTGGTTCTAACTTTTCTGCTGAACGCAACCAGCCTTTTAGTTTTGCTCTATTTGGATCATAGAGATAGTACTCTTCTACTCCATGGGTCCGGTAAAACTTGAGTTTATCGTCCTCTAATTCCTTGATGGTATTAGTTAATGAGGCAATTTCAAAGACCACCTGGGGATTAATGTTATCTTCAACCCAGGTTTTGTAGGAACGCCGATGCCCTTTCGGTCTACCCAAGACCACCATCACATCGGGGGCTTGGTTGATTTTGGGTTGTCCTTGTTCTGGATACCACAACAAATCCCCGGCAACAAACACATTGGGGTCATCCTTGAATAGGGCTTCCAGGCCATACTTAATGGTGGTAATTAGTTCAAATTGAAGGGTATTGTCCGCCAAGGGTTTGCCATCACTTTCGGGATAGAAGATGTCATCGGTAGTGGGATGGAGCTGCTGAACCATAGGAAAAACCTTTACCAGAGCTGATAAGCCTATTTTATAGCAGTTCTCAATTGGGTCAGGTACATTTTTGATTTTAGGTAACAGCCAACAGCCAACAGGCAACAGGAAAAAAATCCTGTGTACCTCATTACTCTGAGAAACGCTATATTAACCCGAACTGACGTTATTTAGTGAGAGCATTCATTGCCAATAGACCTGTTGCAAAAGCCATTTTTAGCCCAGGAAATCTGTGGGATTCAGACCACTTTTGCAAAACGTCTAATCAGGGCATCTTCATTCAGGACTGGATGTTATTACGTGCTTTCTGCTTAATATCTGCAAAAGTGCTAGGGGAGAATTCACCCCGTTCAGCCGCTTCTATTCTCGGCTTGAGAAAGGCAGACAGTTGAGCCAGGGCTTCTTCGGAGCTTAGTTCTGGGTTGATGGGCACATCAGGCAGACAGCGTTCAAGCACATATTCCTTAATAGTTTTGCCGCTCAGGGCTGCGATCGCTTTGAGCTTCTGATGCTGTTCTGGGGTGATCTCAATAGAAAGCCTAGGCATGGGAAATCCCTATGTTGTGCAACAACAACAACATCTTAGCATAATAACAACATTTGTACAATAACAACTTTTGTTGCTTTTCCGCCTCCCCGTGTTTCCCCTCTCCCCATTGATGTTTAAGAAAACATCACCTTACCTAAGTGACATACTCCCACACGCTCATCGTTCGCGTAGCGTCTGGCAAAGCCAGTAGATTACAGTGTGGGCTTCTTACCAACTCCACCCAACAGTTCGGATACTCGGTAAGCTTTATTAACGACACGGGATGCCCCTCCGCGCCGGAACAATACAATAAGTTCTATTTTTAAGCACGTAGGTGGCGGTTAGCTCTTAATTTGTCTTCCCTACTATTTTTAGTATAACGTTTTTCAGGCTGTTTATCAGAGTTCCTGTCCGCGATTCATCTCTGGAGATGAATCCTGATTGTTAGTGGAGCCTTTATGGTTGGCAGGCTATGGGTAAAAGGGTTAAAACTTATTGATTAAGGCTCCACTATCCTTACGGTAACTTTAAACACTCATGCTGCGCATGTTCGTTGTGGGGCATAAGAGCGGAGGAAGCTAAATCCCTTCCATATCACTCATAAGACGCGATGGTATATGCATTTTATGGGCATACAGGACTTCCACCAGGATGGTTGCGTTATCTTCTAAGCGAAACAGCACCGCATGGGGAAAACCTTGCAAGCGCCATTTTCTGAATTGATAGACTTGCAGATCCTCGTATCCTTCACCGGCATCGTAGAGAGCGCAGGCATAGGGATTGTTTTTGATGAAATCCAAGGCTTGCTCTACGGCGGCGATGAATCGTTCGGCCACATCTACTCCAGCACGGTTTTTGTAATTCTGTGCATAGTCCCGCCACTGTCGCATAAACAGGGCACTTTTTTGCATGGAGAATGTCATCGTGCTATTTAACTGAGGCTATGGCGAATGGTGTCGGCATCATCCTCTGTCAGAGGGGTATAACTATTCTCATGGAGAGACTGCCGCAATAAGCTGTTTATGGCGTATCGTTCAGCCGCAGCAGTTTTTTCCATATGTTTGCGAATGAGATCCCGAACAAATTCACTGGGGGTTTCGTATAGCCCGTTTTCTCCTGTCATCTCGGCGACAAATTGGGCTAGTGGTTCCGGCAATGTAGCGTTGATGCGTTTGGGGGGCTGATTCTTCACAGACGGCATAGCACGCTCCTTGACAGCAAGTTTCTATAAACACTGTAACATTACATCAGCTAAAAGGCAATATATGCGAAATATTGCCCTTTAGCTGTCACCAGTCACACAGTCACTGCCTACTCCCTACTCCGAACGCGCCCCGCGTGGCCTACGGCCTCAGCTCTCTACTCCCTAAAACAATGAAGCTCCCAGGCTTCCATCAAACTAATCCCGGTAAGAGTAGTTATCGACACTAAGAGCCTAACACTACTAATCTCAGCTCATCCCCCTAGTTAGCAAAGCCTATCCAGAGAGATTCACCTTTTGACTTCCATTAATGGGTACAATTGCTATGATGCTGATCTGATGGTGGTCTTGAGACGATTACACCTAGAGTTTTAGAGGAATGCGATTGACCTACGGTCACGCTACGCGAACGCAAAAATAAACCCCTAATAAACATGGGTATATTTTGGTTGAGGCAATTGCTGTAACCCGAATTTGAAAAGGGTTTTATGGGTTGTTTAGCACATTAGTATGGAGGAATTTCAGTGAAATGCGATCGCATAGACTTTTGCTCAAAACTCAGCTGCGAACCTACAGCTGATAGCCCAATGAAAAGTGGAAACCATTCTCTTGTAGTGAATTTCCTCGGTTGTTGACCTTAATCAAGGGGATACCATAGTCTAGGCGCAAATCTAAACCAGAGATAATTTGCGATCGCAAACCTACTCCCAGGCTAGCAATGGTGGCGGGGTCAGGGTCAGGATCTAGATTATTCCAAGCTGTACCGATTTCAAAAAAAGGGGCTAGTTGTAGTTTGCTAGGATCTGAAGTGAGAGGAATTCGGACTTGTACCGAACCCAGGATACCGTTATCAGCAACCAGTTGGTTTTGTCGATAGCCTTTGATTGTATCCACGCCACCGATACTGAAGCGTTCTAGGGAGAGCAAAGAATCTGGGGTTAACTGAGCATTAATTTGTGTTATCAGGGTCGCTCTCGGTGACAACTGTTGTACCCATTGGAATTGTCCCAACCAGCTAAAGAATCGCCCGTCAGTCCCAGTGTTGTTGATAGTTGCATCAAAGGCACCCAACCCAAAACTAAACTGAGAGCGAGCAGCTAATATCCGACTAGGGCTACTACGGTCTATCCAATCTTGAGAAAATCGCAATACCGTTACTTTGGATTCGCCGTCTTCTGGACCAACTGAGAAAGAAAAAGGTTCCCCGAGTAAGAAGGTTTGACTGCGACGCAAGTCTAGGGCTAAACTCAGAGCAAATTCACGTTCTGAGGAGCGGAATATCGGTTGGCGAAAACTGACAGAAAAGGTGCGAGTTTCGCTTTCGATATCAAGCTCGTCGAATTGATCTTCGATAATGCCGCTGTCGCTGTTGTTGTAGCGTACACTAAGGGTGCCATTGTAGGGATTGACGGGGATAGAATAGTTGATATCGTAGAGGTCTAGCCCTTCGGTAAAGCTGTATTGAGTGGTGAAGCGATCGCCAAAACCTAAAAGATTATCATGGGCAACAAACAGCCTGGTTTGTAGTGAACCAATGCTGGGAGATTGGTTGTTGGCGGTAGAAACACCAGCGTGAAAGGCAGACGCTTCTTTGAGTTTGACTTGCAAAATATTGCTACCAGAGCCGCTTCCTGCAGTTAATTCGGCATCCACTTGATTGAGCAAAGGGTCAAGTTGCAACAGTTTCAGGGCTTCTTCTAAGCGGCTTCGATTTAATGGTGTGTCAGTGGCCACTTCAAGGCGACTGCGCACATATCCTTCCCGCAGACGGTTTAATCCCTCCAGTTCAATCCGTTCTAAGTCACCCTCAACTACCTGGATTTTCACCACACCTTTGCTAAAGTCTTGGACGGGCAAAAATGCGCCAGAGGTGATGTAACCATTTTCAATGTAGAGCTTAGTAATATCAGAACGCAGTTGAAGCAACTCCTCAAACCTTACTTCACGGTTCTCATATTGGTTTGTTTTATCTGCAATTTCTTCTTGCAAAACCGTATTTCCCAACACCTCCACTTCTGTGACGAAGAATGGCACAGTGGATGGAGTTGGAACTTCAGGGAGTTGGGGAGAGGAAGGAATTTCTAGACTTGGATCCGGTGGTGATGCTGGAGATTCTTCAGGAACAGGAGGAGGTAAATCGGATGGGGTGGGAATGGTTTCCTGAATTCTTTCAGGGGTTTCGGTGGGAAGGTTAACTCCTGGGGGTGGAGTAGACTGAGCCACTGCTCCCATAGTTAGGCTCACGATGGGAATAATGCTAGAGCCTGAAATTACAATAATCGATCTCAGTATATGATACATAGTTTCAGCTTTGTTCGCATTGCTGAATCTTCGGATGAATAGGAGTGGGGTGGGCATCCTGCCTGCCTGGGAATTGTAACGGGCAAGATGCCTGTTCGGAAATGAAACAGGCAAGATGCCTGTTCCACTAAGATGCCCGAGGCCGGAAACAGGCAAGATGCCTGCTCGGAAATGAAACAGGCAAGATGCCTGCTCGGAAATGAAACAGGCAAGATGCCTGTTCCACTAAGATGCCCGAGGCCGGAAACAGGCAAGATGCCTGTTCCACCAAGATGCCTGGGAATGAAACAGGCAAGATGCCTGTTCCACCAAGATGCCCATGCCACAAAACTATTAAAATTATCCCGTATTTATAGCACTACGTATTCAGAGGACATTGATACAAGCTCAAAAGCGGTTTTAGTCAACTTTTGTATGCATGGCTCTTGCCTTGGGCGTAGCGCTATATCTATCCAAATGCTTCCCCCAACCCCCAGAGGCTGAGGGTGTTTTTGGAAAGAGTCTTAAACGAAGTTAAAGTCCGAAGAAATCACAACATTAGTGGTGTCTTCTACCACACCGATAAGATCGTTCTTATAGTAAATCAAGGTATCTTTTGCACTGCTGCCAGACCAGTTTTGGAAGCTCAGTGAGTAGTCACTGGCACTACCATAAACCTGGAACTTATCTCCCTCAGACCAGTAGAAGTCGGTAATTGTGGCATAGCCCGAGCCTAGATAGAATGCCCCAAAGGCATTCCCCAAAACAAATGTATCTGCTCCATCATAAGAACCTTGAACACCAGGCTGGGATGAACTGTAGTCTCCGCTGAGGATATCGTATTCTCCTGTAGTGCCACCATAACCATTGAGGATGTCATTACCGGAACCCCCGACTAATGTATCGGTTCCCGTTCCTCCAAGTAATGTATCATGGCCAGATTGACCCTTGAGGCTGTCATTGCCGGAACTGCCACTTAAGTAATCGTTTCCAGAGTAACCTAGAAGGGTGTCGTTACCTGAGCCACCATAGATATAGTCATGGCCAGTCGAGCCATCCAGATAATCGTTTCCACTCTGACCGTAGAGATTATCGTTGCCGCTATTACCATATAAATTATCGTGTCCAGAGTAACCTAGAAGGGTGTCGTTACCTGAGCCACCATAGATATAGTCATGGCCAGTCGAGCCATCCAGATAGTCGTTTCCACCCTCACCGTAGAGGTTATCGTTGCCGCTATTACCATATAAAGTGTCGTTCTTCGGACCGCCAATCAGGGTATCATTGCCCCCATTCCCCGTCATTGTCCAAGACTTCCATTTCTTGAATATCCACCAACCTTCCTTGTGGGCTTGAAAGTAATTGTTAGCATTGTCACCGATGTAATTTCCCATGGTTTTTACTCCTGAGAGAATTTAATTGTGTAACTTCAAAGGGTTATATTCAGTCAATAAATTCTAGATAAACCCAATGTCTAAGCCTTAAATTTTGATACAATTTAGTCGTTAAGTTTGCCAAAAAAACAAATTAGTTAGAGATAATTTGTTCAGCAACTGTATTAGCTTGCTTGTTGCTTAATTTTCATAATAAAATTAAGTCTTTTATAATTCATTAACCGTATCTACCAATGTGATGACTTGGATAAGCAATACTAATGGCAATATTTGGTCAGTGGGATTGCTGAAAACTACATATTGGTAATCAAAAAGAGAGGCTCTAATCCAGTAAGCCTCTCTTTTTTGGTTTACGGTAGTTGTGCTAAAAGCTAAAGCTTGAAGCTAAGGAAGTATAGGATCAAGCTTTTGCCCAAAATTCCTCACTCCCAGCCTCAAGAACATTCCCGCCCCATCACTAGGCGTCCATTGGGCAGTTGATAGACCCCCGTTGCTTCAACAATTGGGTCACCCTTTTGCCAAGGACGAGAGGCACTCTCACTTGGTACCGTGCGTACCTCTCCAGTGGGATAACGTGAAACTGAAGCATCCCCAGGGCGGGTGGGTAAGTTACCACCACCGGTAATGATGAATTGTCCCTCTTGTTCACTGGTTCGGACAATGCAGCTATTGGCTAGTAGATTGTCGGTGTCAATCAGATTGTCCGGTAACTCTGTCAGGCTGTTTTCGATAAAATCGAGGTTGGGTAAAGTGATAACCCCATCGATAGCACCACTAGCGTTGATATCGACTCGGTTATTATTATCTAAAGTAGCTGGGTCAGTGCCTTTTGGTGCTGGACGGAAGGCAAAGCCGAAGAAGATAGGGGTTTTGAAGGTAATATCACCTCCTCGGCCATCACGGGCAAAGGCTAGGATGTCACTGTCAGCAAAGGCAATGAGGGAGTCAGTGGTGATGGTGATATTGCCCCCGTTGTCAGCACCGCTGAAGACACTAGTGGTGATGTCACTGTCACCCCGTAGCCTAATATCTTTGGCTGTGATATCGATAGCACCTCCGGCAGATTGAGTGGTAGCAGTAATGATATTGCCGTCAGTAGCTGTTAACCTGTCTGAGACATTGATATTGATGTTGCCAGCGTCGCCTTCTCCCTCACTTTGGGCAGATATCTGGCCTCTATCTGTGATGGTTAAATTGGAAGTAGTAATTTTCAAGTCTCCGGCAGGCCCTGTTGAACCTTCCAGTAGTTCTGTAGATATAGTACTGGGAACTTCGCCATCCTTAGAAAGACCAGTTACTTCTATAAATTCTGAGGCATTGATGGTTATATTTCCTCCTTCACCTCGATTTGTGGTTGCTGCGCCAATACGTGAACCACTGCGGATGCTCAGTTGGTTGGTTTCAATAGTTATATCCCCGGCATTTCCGGAAGCATTAATAAAAGTAGGAACAGAATCAATAATTGTATCTGCCGAAGTAGCAACAGGACCAATAATTGTATCTGCCGAAATTGTAGCTCCCTCCTCAAGAATTATTCTGCCAGAATTTAAAAATAAGTTTCCTGCATCACCATTTCCGAGAGTACCAGTCAGTATGCCTGCCTGACCTTGAATCTCGATAGACTCGGTAGCAGTTATACTTAACTCTCCGCCTTTTCCCTCAGGCAAGGTACCTTGTGCATCATTTTCGTCACTTAAAACAGGTCCTGAGATAATTCCAGCTCCATTCTGAATGACTAAACTACGAGTAGTAAGGCTTAAAGTACCACCATCACCAGTCCCAAAAGTTGCTGTTGTCAAACCTGTAGCAGTTTCAACTGCCTGGAGAATTGAGTCTGGGTCTAGAAGGTTAGGATTAAATACTATGGATTGATTGCCAATTAGTTTAACAGACTCGGAAGCATTGATGGTTAAGTTCCCTGCATTGCCACTGCTAAGTGTTTCTGTGCCTATTCCAGTATACCTATTCAATTCAGGTCGGTCATTTTGTACAACCAATTGCTGAGTATTAATGGTTGCGTTGCCAGCATCGCCATTACCAAGTGTCTGGACAAGCAATTGACTACCATTGGTTATATTGATGGAATCAGAGGCATTAATGTTGAGATTTCCTCCCAAGCCATCCCCACGAGTTATCGTCGATACTCTCGTCCCAGTAAAGGAAACGGATTGAGCCTTGATATTAATGTCACCAGCCTTAACAGAGCCACGAGTTTCGCTAATAATGCGCTGATTTTTTGCTATGATTGCGCCATTGCTATTTAACGTAATATTACCGCCTGCAACATCGCGACCACTAGAATCAAGAGAACTAGAGTCAAGAGAACCAAGGTTAAGGTCACCGTCAGCAGACAAGGTTATATCTCCGCCACTGCCAAAGGAATATGTGCTGAGACTACCTGCCGTAGTATCGATACTACCATTGGTGCTGGTCAGCGTAATATCACCCCCTGCAACATTGCGACCACGAGAATCAATAGGACCAAGGTTAAGGTCACCGTCAGCAGACAGGGTTATATCTCCGCCACTGCCAAAGGAAAATGTGCTGATAATACCTGCTGTAGTATCGATACTACCATTGGTGCTGGTGAGGGTAATCGAGCCACTGGGATTAGAAATATCCTTAGTATTAATGTCTCCGAGGGCGTTGAGTATCAAGCTTCTTTTGCCAATAGCTTCAATTGCACCTCCATTACCAAAGAAAATCCCCTCACTGTTATTGCCAATGCCCCTAATAATGCCCTCTAGAGTAATGTTTCCAGTTCCAGTAGTTCGCACTACGCCACCGCCGGCTGCACCTAACCAAATACCGTAATTGTTAGTTCCGGTTCCTCTGCTAATTCCTCTCAAGAGGATATCGCCATCTACCGATGTCACTCTAGTGTTGGAACCTAAAACAACGATTCCTTGATCCCCGTCCGACCCGATTCCACCATTCCCCCCATTTCCCGTCATGGTAATCATTCCTGTTCCAGTGGATTCTACCCCACCGCCAGCTACAATCGAAATGCCCTCGTTGCCAAACCCAACATTACTGCTTGCGTTAGCAGTACCTGTTATTTCGATAGAGCCTGCTCCAGTCGATTGCACCAAGCCTCGATTCAAAATATAAATGCCGTGGTTAAGATCTCCATTACTTGGAGCTGCTGTACCTGTGAGGGTGATATTTCCATCTTTTCCACTCACTCTGGAACCATTACCATAAATTCGTATGCCTTGATTCTCAGAAGTTCCAGCAGCACTTGTTCCCTCCAAAGTGATAGCTCCAGTACCCGTTGATTGAATTACACTGCCAGAGTTAATGAAAATACCTGTATTGCCGCTTCCAGTGCCGTTTCCAGTACCTGTCAAGCTAAGATTTCCAGTTGTTGCAGAAACCCTAGAACCGGAGCGAATACTTATCCCGTGATTACCGTCTGTCCCAATACCATTATTAATACCTACTAGGGTTATGTTCCCTGTTCCAGTGGCTTCTACCACACTAGGACCTCCAGCGAACTGTTCCCGAATTAGGATGCCATAGTTGTCACTGCCAGTACCCGTAGTAGTACCACTCAGAAAAATATTCCCCGTCCCAGTGGAACGTACTAGACCATTGTCACGAATTTGAATACCTCTTCCATTATTAAAACCTTTGCCAGTACCTGTTAGCCTAATATCCCCATTTTCTGAACTAATGATCGTGTTGTTCGTAACATCAACGCCAATACTATCATCCCCTCCGATTCCACCATTGCCAATTAGAGTAATCGTCCCTAGCCCGGTGGTTTTTAATTCGCTGTTCTCCAGAAAAATGCCGATGCCATTGCCAGTGCCATCAGCTATTCCCGTCCCCTCTAATTTAAGATTGCCACCTCCAGCGTTGATGTTAGCATTGTTAAGATGGTGTCCCCACCCGTTGGAATTCGTCGTTCCCCTGCCCAAACTACTGAAATTTCCGCCATTAGTATCAATCGTGGCATTAAAAATACCAATAGCGCCTGCTCCGCTATTGTCACTATCAGCTAACAGCTCTATATTCAACTGACCGCTATTGGAAGTAATATCAGCGAACAGAAAAATATCGTTTTCTGCCTGCAAGGTAAGAGTTGCGTCTCCTCCTGCTGTCTTGCTAATTGGTGCATCATTGTTCTGAGTAATGTTACCTTGATCAGTGCCACCGATACTTGTTGAAATTGTGACGTTGGTGCCCGTATTCAGGGCAGCATTAATATTAGCAACATCAACTGTATTGGTCCCAATAGCACCACCACCATTGGCGAGTGTGATATCAGTGGGATCGATTAGCCAGGTGCCACCACTGCCATTAGGAGCACTAGCATCGGGAGTACTGGTCAGATTAAGAAACTGTTGACCAGAGGTTTCAATAAATCCCCCATCACCGAAAACAGTTCCTCCCCTTGCTGTAAGGGTTCCGTGAACGCTTGCTGTCTGATCCGCCCAAACAATCACCTTGCCCCCATCCCCATTGGTCAAGGCATCGGCATTAATCGTTACATCCGAGCCCACAAAGGTATGTACTGCATTGGGAACCGTGCCATTACCCTGAAAGTCTCCCCCAATCAATACTGTACCGCCACCGGTGTCAGAGGAGACATCAATTCGGGCATTATCCAACAAGCTAACCTGATTTCCGAGAACCTCAACCCGGCCACCAGCTGCTGTCAGGGAGCCAGTGCTAGTTACCGTACCACCGGATAAGCTGAGAGTTTGTCCCGAACCAACTGCCAAATTCCCAGCATTAGCGATCGCACCAGCTTGATTCGTCCCATATTGCAATCCCAAAGGCACACTCACGGTTAACAACGACGAATTGTCCGGATTGGCACTAAAGGATGACCCATCCCCAAAGGTGATCGAATTCGCTGTACTCGCCACAAACGAACCCTGAATATCCAGTTGAGCATTCGCTCCAAAGATAATCCCATGGGGATTCAGTAAAAATAGATTAGCAGCACCATCGACTCCCAAGGTGCCCAAAATACTTGAGGGATTAGTGCCAGTCACCCGTGAGATAATATTTTCAATCCCTGCTGGATTAGCAAAATAAACCCGTTGTAACTCCTCAACATTAAAATCAGTAAAACTGTGGAACAGATTTGCCCCTCGTTCTGCTCCACCTTCTATCAAATCCGCTAGCCCTCCCCTAACCTGAGCATCAGGCGTAACCCGAGAACGTTCAGCCCCTAAAGTCGTATCTGGTGTCACTTCAGCCAAGGCTTGATGTTTATCAAAGGGAAAAAACACACCGAGTGTTAAGCAACTGGCTACCTTCAATAAGCCACAGCAACGACCCCAAGATTGAGCGTTGCTTAATAATGGAATGATTTGAAGAGTTGTGTGGAATGGGCATCTTGGTGGAACTGGCATCTTGCCAGTTTCATGCTTATTTTCGGGCGGGCAGGATGCCCACTCTATATTTTCGGGCGGGCAGGATGCCCACTCTACTTCTATTCATTACTTGATTCAGCAACCCCCAAGATTGATTAACCATGGAATTATTCTCCTTGCTCCCGTTTTTACTTTTTTGCTCCCTGAGAAAGAATTATAAGGTATTCGGTTAACCTATCAGGCTAACGATTCCTACAAACTTGATTGCCAATATAAGCAATAATAATTGCGCAATTGTGCAATTATTATTGTCAGCAACTAAATAAGCTTAGTTGCTGCTTTAGGGTGATAATTAACCTAAGTTTTCCAGAGCAGTTACAGAGCAGTCCTAGTGATGTCCAGAAAACCTAAATCCAGGAGCGATCGCTTTTTAGGAATACTATTTCTGTTTAGCCTTACCGTTTGTATAGGGCTAGGTCATCTTCCCTCAATCGCTCAACCAGCTGAACCGGGAAATATGGCAACCACCCAGCCTGCCAACCCCAGTCAACTCGTGCAAAAAGGGGTTGAGTATTACCAAGCCGGAGATTATCAAGCTGCCATAGAGCTCTGGCAAAATGCCTTGACGCTCTACCAACAGAGCAACAACTATACCAATAGCGCAATTGTCCGGGAAAATCTGGCCAGAGCCAATCAAAAGATTGGTCACATCCAGGAGGCAATCAGTAATTGGGAGCAAGCCATCCTTGACTATCAACAGCTAAGGAACTGGCAACAAATGGGGCGAATGAAAACAGAACTGGCTCAAGCCTACAATAGTTTTGGACAACCGAGAAAAGCTCTGGCGCTGCTATGTGGAGCCCCTAATACTGATGAAAATTCTAAAAACAAACCCAGTTGTGTCCAAGACAGTGCCTTGAAAGTTGCTCGCGCTCATCAGGATTGGAAGGGAGAGGCTGCTGCTTTGGGAAGTATGGGGAATGCCTATATTCTCAGAGGGGATTATGACCAAGGAATTCAATGTTTACAGACTGGTTTAGGCATTGCTGAAAAAGTTGAGTTTGATATCAGCCCCCAACGCACAAAAGACTGTACAATAGATAAATTGGGCAAAAATTACACAGTCAAGATTCTCGCCGATAGTCCCTATCGCAGTTCATTTCTTAACGACCTAGGTAATGCTTACTTGAGCAAAGCTCAGCGTTGGGAGCGCTGGGCTAGCTCTGCCAAACAGCGGGGAGCGAAAGAAACAACCAAGGAATTTAGAAAAAATGCCAACAATAATTACAATCAAGCTGGGGAATATTTTCAGCAAAGTCTCAAACTAGCTCGCACTCAAAATCACCAACCTGCTCAAATGCGAGCATTGCGCAATTTGATTCGACTGTCCTACCGCCCTCAAGAATCAATATCAATAGAGGCGCGAAACCAATGGATTCAAGACGCTCAGGAATTGTTCAACGAACTACCGGATTCTCAGGACAAAGTCTACGCAGCCATCGATTTAGCTAAACTGGAGCAACCGATGACTGTGGTTACTGACACGTCCCAACACAATTCCTGTGGCAAACGTCAGCTAGAAGCAGAGACTGAAACACTCCTCAATCAAGCTGTCTCCATTGCTCAACGCATTAAGGACTACCGTTCTGAGTCTTTTGCATGGGGTGAATTGGGTCATCTCTATTACTGCCGCCAAGACTATCAAAACGCCCTAGACTTCACTCAAAAGGCATGGTGGATGGCTGACCAAAATCTATCCGCAAAAGATAGCTTGTATTTGTGGCAGTGGCAGCTGGGTCAAATTTTCCAAGCCCAAAACAAGAAAGATAAGGCGGTCAATGCTTATAAAGAAGCGATCGCTACCTTAGAAGGTTTTGAAGGTGAACAGGGTAAAAGTGAACAGGGTAAAGGTGAACAGGGTATCCGAACCGACATTCTGATTGCTCAGCGAAACTTACAATTTGACTTTCGGGATACCATTGAGCCTCTGTACCGCGAGTTTGCTCAGCTAACACTCAAGCGTGCCGATTCATTATCCTCTGACTCTGAGCAGTACCAGACAGAGCTGAATTCTGCCCTAAAAACCGTTGATTCCCTGAAACTAGCAGAGCTACAAAATTACTTCGGGAATGATTGTCTTTTAACACTCTTCAACCAGAAACAAATTGATGAGCTTGTCACAAAAGACACAGCCGTCTTTAGCTTTATGATTCTGGAAGAGAAAGCTGCTATTATGGTTAGTCTACCAAACGGCGATAAGAGGTTAAAAAAGTTTAAGTTGTCACAGGTCGATAGTCAAAGGCTAATCAAAGAAGTCAACGACTTCCGGACAAAAATACAGGAATCTTATGACATCACTAAAGCTTTCTTAACACCAGCAAAGAACCTGTATAACTGGCTGATTGCTCCATTTGCCTCTGATTTAGAGTCAGCGCAGATAAAAACACTCGTGTTTATTCAGGACGGCATCTTGCGTAGCATTCCCATGGCGGCACTCCATGATGGTAAGGAATTTTTGGTAGAAAAATATGCCATTGCCACAACTCCCAGTCTTACCCTAACCAATCCCCAAGCCTTGAACCGTCAAGAACTAGCAGCACTCGCTTTGGGATTAACTCAACCAGCGGTCATTGATGGTGAAAGTTTCAGTAAACTGGAAAACGTCCGTAAGGAAATCGAAAACGTCAAAGCTCAATTCCCAGCAAGCAAAACCCTGTTGGATGAGCAATTTACCCGCAAGAGCTTGCAGCAAGAACTCCAACAAACAGTTTACCCAATTCTTCACATTGCCACTCACGGTAAGTTCGGCACAATTCCAGAGGACACTTTTTTAGTCACAGGTAATAATGAAAAGCTCACAATCACTGAGCTAGAGAAAGACATCCGCCGCTTAAGTCGTGGATCTAAACCAGTAGAGTTGCTTGTGCTTACCGCTTGTCAAACTGCTACAGGAGACGACCGTACAACTCTAGGTCTAGCTGGTATCATTGTACAAGCTGGTGTCAGAAGCGCCCTAGCTTCCCTTTGGTATATTCCAGATAACGATACTTCAGAGTTAGTCACTCAGTTTTACCATAACCTCCAATCGGGAATGAGCAAAGCAGAAGCTCTCAAAGAAGCTCAAAAGGATATGATTCCAAAAAGGCACCCCGCCCATTGGGCACCATTCATCATAATTGGTAATTGGCTGTAGAGCGGGGTTCACTGGATTATCGGGCAACGTTAGCAATGTCGATCAAGTACCCCATCCGTTTTTCAATCGATTCCCGCTCCTCTTCAGTCAAGTCTTGTGATGGTTTTGGTTTTTCCCACTGAGCCAGGTCTTCCAACAGAGCAGATGCCACAACTCCAAGTTTCGACTCTTCAGCCAGTTTGAGGGCTTCATCTAGTGCGTTGTACCAGAAACCAGCCTCAGCATACAGATCTGCTTTTTCGGCGCTATCGACTGCATTGTCAAGTTTCTCTTGCAAATCTGGCGGCATCTCCACAACCTCTATTTGTGCTCTGTCTACTAAAGCACTTGATGGGGCACTAGGATCACAAAGGATTACAACTTGCCAGACATAGTCTTTGCCCACTAAGAGCCCTGGTTCACCTTCTGGAAAGGGGGATAGGGTCATAATCCCTGGTGAACTCTGCAATGACATGCTATGGACTTCTGTGAAGTTACCATCTGAGCCACGGCTGTAGATGGTGAATTTCAGCTTTAAGGATTTGGAGTCAGGCACAAACCAAGCAAATGTTGGATGGGTAGAAGTGGTTCGCCCAACATAATTTTGAGAGGCAAGAACCGTTAACGGTATATCTCCTCCATCACACCCCCTAGTCGTTCCCGAATTCGTTCTGGTCTCTTTATCGGGAGTTTTTTGATCCTCAGGAGGCTTATACTCAGCTCTAGCTACAACTGCCGGAGTTGCCACCAGCGCTAAACTCAAGACACAACCAGTTACTACTCTAACGTTAATGGGTTTGTTAAAAAGCCCCACAATTTCAGCCATCATAATATTGATTGAGTAGATGCTTATTTAATTGAAACAATACTACGAATAGGGTAGCCATGACTGGATGCTTGCTACCAACTTTATGAAAAATATCAGAGAAATGGATAACTTAGTTTGGTAATATTAATTGCTGAAAACTACACAGCTAAGCTTTATATAGCAATTATACTACTTGTGAGGTACACAATTTCTGGATTTTAGGGAACAGGGAACAGCGGATCTGGGAACAGGGAAGAGATAAGAGGGAATAGCGATGCGCTGCATTAAGAGGTGCGACCCGTGGCGAATTTAATTCGCCAACGGAAAGCGCACCTCAAAGGGAATTAACGTCAAAGAAGACTGTACCTCATGAGTCCTATAAACGCTATATAGTAGTAGGGTGCGTTAGGGACGGGCTCGCCGTTATTTTTCACTTCGTAGCCAGGGTTGAGATAGCCAGTCCCGTAACGCACCACCAAGTATAATTGAGAATTGAGAATTAAGAATTGAGAATTGAGAATCGGGAATTGGGCTCTCCATGAGCGACTGCATCAAGACATGATAAAAGTTCCTCTGGTCAGGAAAATTTGCAGAGACTTTAGATTATTTAGTTTGAGCCGGTGGTGCGTTACGGGGTGGGCTATTTCAACGCTGGCAAAGAGGCGGAAAATCAGGGCAATCCCACCCCTAACGCACCCTACGAAAATTTACTGATAGCTGAATGTTTATAGCGTTTTTTAGCCTAATGAGGTACACATAATGTTTGTCCTGTTCCCTCTTCTTTCTTCGCTGTTCCCGATTCCCGATTCCCTATTACCGACAACTGCTGCGAAGGGGAGCATGTCAACTTTGTAATTAGGTACATAGATCCCCCCTAACCCCCCTTAAAAAAGGGGGAAATTAGATTGAAAAGTCCCCCTTATTAAGGGGGATTTAGGGGGATCTGAATCAGGGATTAACAAAATTGACATGCACCCGCTGCGAAGTCTATTTTATCGTTTTTTGATATATTTCAAACCTTTCAAAAAAAGAGTTTTCAAGCCATAGCTAACTTTGGCGAGACTCCAGTTACGACCTGCTAGAGGCCAGGTTAACTCGCACAGAGTTCCTTGGGGAGAAAGGGGCTCTCGCTTAAATGTTCCTCCTAGTTGTTTCGCCAGATTTTTACATTGCTTTGTTCCTCGGTTTTCAGAGGATGAACAGATGCCCGAGCCATTATCTTTAAGACTCAGAGTGTACCATTCATCATGTAGCTTGCCAATGGCAGTAATACGAGTTACTCCTTTAGCATGTTTCCCGACATTGCACAAAGCTTCTTCCAGAAACTGGCAGAGTTTTCGCTTTTGCTCAATAGTTAAATATTGTTCCGGTATCGGCTCAAATTTAATAACTTTAAGCTTGAGGGTCTCAAAACAAGGAAGATTCCGTTCCAGGGTATCTCTACAGACTTCATATAAAAGCTTACTTATTGGGCGCTTCAATGACAGTTTTAGGTTACTTCCTAGACGGAGAGTTTCTTCTTGAGTCAGAGTTTCTTGTTTGAGGTATTCTGAAATATCCCATATGTCATCCTTGATAGTTTGAAGTTTCAACAGTAATTCGTCTTGTGGCAAATCCTGGTTTTGAATGCGCGTAATAGTGTAGGCTAGTGTTTGCATTGGACCATTATGAATGAGATTAAATGTTTCCTCGATAGTCCCTTGGCGCACATTGATCTGAGACCTCAAAGCCTGGTCATAGTGATAGAAAGCAGGAAATAGTAAACTATTTATGACTAAAATTAACAACGCTGGTGCTACTGGAATCCACCAGCCCCAAGCTAGGAACACATAACCAACTCCAACTAGTCCGAAGCTGGCAACCCCAACACCAAACAGATTTTTGAATGGGGATTGAGTGAGCCGACCAAGACCCATGGCCAGAAAACCCCAACCTAAAATCCATAGATATTCCCAGGGATCTGACCAAGTTCTTAAAAGCGATCGCTGATCCAGAACGGCACTGAGAATTTGACTAGTAGCATGGGCATGAAATTCCACCCCATAGATTTCTCCAGGAGGGTTCAAACCCTTGATGGCAGTGGTATTGACAGTGTCTTTGATGCTGGGAGTAGTGACTCCAACAATAACAATGCGATCGCGAATCCAACTTGAATTAAATTGCCCTGTTTCGATATCCCTCACAGATAAGCGTCTAAACGGTTTGCGACCACTGCGAAAATTGAGCAGCACTTGAACTCCAAAGTGATCAGTGCCCACATATCCACCGGAATTGGTCAAAAAGCGAGGTAGCTCAGTCTCACCAAAGCGCATAGTATGGCGATCGTGAATGCCATTTTCAAGTTCAATCTTTTCCTTCTCAGCACCCAAATAAGCTTTCGCCAGCAGTAAAGCCAGGGAGAATACATATTCTTTCCTAGTTTCATCCCTATACATCCCAAGAATACTGCGCCTGAGCTTGCTATCTTGATCTGGAATAACATCTGAGAAACCAATCCGTTCCGGGGGAAATCCGGGTGGTGGCTTAATTTTAGTTGGTAATACTTTTTCAATGGCAATGAGATTCTTGATATCCTCAAAGGTTTCAACCAGTTGCTCGTGACCTGGCTCAACTGGTAGATCCCGAACAATATCAAGACCAATTGCTCTGGGTTTGTAGGTTTGCAATCTCCGCAGCAGCCTTGCAATGTCTTGATCTGGTATTGGATAGGTTTCTACATCCTGGATATCCTTTTCATCAATTCCAACAATAACAACCCGTTCATCCATAGGTTCAGAAGGACGCAGGCGCAGAAAAGTATCGAGGGTGATCCACTCACTAAATTGAAGTGACCCATTGAGACGGGCTAAGATTACCAGTCCAATCACTGCAATTCCTGGCAATTCTCCTCCACGCCAGGTAGCAATTTTGTTTCTTATTTTTGGCCAAATACTTAGCAACAACAGTTTTTACCCTTGCTTAATTTACAGCGTTTTTAAGATAGCGCTTTGCGACTTTGTTAAGTATATTTTATGGTTTTTTAGGAAACAGGTAACAGGGAATAGGGAATAGATCAGTTGGCATCTAACCTAAGTTATTTATTATTGTAAATTAAGAATTGGACTTTATCTTTTTTGCCTCATTTTAATAATTAACTTATCTGCAAATCGCTATAACTATGAGGTACACAGGATTTTTTCCCTATTCCCTATTCCCTATTCCCTATTCCCTATTCCCTATTCCCTGTTCCCTATTCCCTGTTCCCTGTTCCCTGTTCCCTGTTCCCTAAAACCCAGGAATCTGTACCTCAGCCAATTGAAAACCGCTATATCAATCAATAAACCCTTCTTCTCTGGCTCGCATCTCAGTTTGAATTCGGAGATTCTTCCCGTCTTCAGGATAAACACCCAGAACGTCTCGAATTTTCGTCCAGTAGTGAACCACAGTTCGTTCACTTTTATGCATACGCTCAGCAATTGCCCTATCTTGCAATTCCTCATGAAATGCTAGGGTGAGTACCTCCAGCCACTCTGGCTTGACTTCTCCTTTGAGCATCTTTAGATCTTTTGTATGGGTTAATCCCTGCAATGCCCAGTCAACTCTAGTTAACATAACCTGACCGGAGAAACCCTTATCTACCACCGTGAAACCCCCTTTGTGCTCGTCAATCTCATCCTTAATCCGCACCAGAGCTTTGAGGTAAGTGCTGAGCACCACAAGATTGAGGTTGGGGTACTGCTTCATCACTATCTGCAAAAGTTTAATGCCCGTATCGATTTTAGCTGTATTCTCAGAGGCTTCTGGAATGGAAAGATCTACAATAACAAGGTCAAGCTGAAATCGTTCCAGTTGTTCCAGAGCGCTCTGGAACGTTTGAGCTGTTAGGATTTCCGCTTCTGGATACTTCCGTCGTAGGGTGTCGATTATTCCACCCAGCATCAATTCGTGGTCATCAACCACAAGGAGCTTCAGTTTCCCTGGCTTTGGTAAATCTTGGCTCATCATCAATTCCCTCTATGTTTCCTATTCACCATTGGAACCTATCGTTGCAATTTAGCCAACGAGGTTTTAAGACAGCCAAGTTTTTCCTGTCATCAGTCTTAAATAGGTGTAAGCATTCAGCTATCAGCTATCAGCGATTAGCGCTACCTCACAGGCTAGAAGCCTGTGCCACGCACGCTACTTGAGGTGCTATCAGCTATCAGCTATCAGCCTATGCGCTATGCGCACCCTACGCGAACAGCTTTTGAAGAAAATAGCTGACGGCTGACCGCTGACTGCTGAATGCTTACAAATAGGTAGAACCACTGCTGACTTTTTAGCTTAAAAAGACACAGATAGATAAAGCAATCCCCTTGTCTACCAAGTTGATTGCTGGTTTAAGACAATAACTGGGTAGAATTCAGTCAGTAGGATTGCTGAAAACTACATACAGCGCTACGCGCAAGTCAGAAGTTAGAAGTCAGAAGTCAAAGGTGCGCTTTCCGCATCAAGAATTAAATTCGCCACGGGTCGCACCTAAAAGTAAGCTAGGACCAAACCAAACCCCACCGGTACCAAACCGATGGGGTAGATAAATACCAGTAATTATAATAGAAGAAACTCTTTTGTGCGGGAAGTAGCTCAATCATGACAGTAGCCACCAAACCTGTTGAAACTAATCCGATTGTGCTGAAGATGCCCCCAGCATTGGACATGGATGATGATCAGTTTTTTGAATTTTGTCAGATTAATCGAGATTTACGGATTGAACGCACGTCAGAGGGAGAAATAATTGTTATGCCCCCAACAGGCAGTGGAACCGGAGGTCGAAATTTCAGTCTCAATGGTCAGTTGTGGAGTTGGGTAGAACAAGATGGCACAGGCAAGGGTTTTGACTCTTCTGCTGGCTTTAAGCTTCCCAATGGTGCGGAGCGCTCCCCTGATGCCTCTTGGGTAACCTTAGAAAGATGGGAAGCCCTAACACCTCAACAACAGGAAAAATTTGCTCCTCTATGCCCAGATTTTGTGATTGAATTGCGTTCCCCCAGTGATAGGCTCAAAGACCTCAAAGACAAGATGCAAGAGTACATGGACAATGGCGCGAGGTTGGGGTGGTTGATTGACCCCAATAATCGTCGAGTGTATATTTACCGTCCTGGTGGGGAAGTGGAGCAGTTGGACAATCCTGCTACGGTAAAGGGGGATGAGTCGGTGCTGCCGGGTTTCGTGCTGAAGCTGGGGAAAATCTGGTAAGGGCAGGAGTTATCACCACCATTGTCACTTGTAAAATTAAGGGTTTCTCCACCCTTCAATAATTCTAATTGCTACATTCAAATATGGGTTATTAAGGAATTCTTCAATTGCTCCTTGACCACCTTCTTTGAGAGCATTAATTAGCCTTTCTTTCTTAGTTGGTGTAATGGCTGCACTGACAAAGGCTTCTTGCTGTGCTTCTGTGGCGGTAGGGTTGGTTTTCTCTAGTTGTTGGATTAATTGCTGAATTTCAGCGGCTGCTTCTGCTAGGTTTTGTTTTTGCTCTGAAGAATAATTATTATTGATGTCTCTACCTATATTTTGAGCATGAACGGTATCGGCATCCACTAATCCTCCACCAAACTGAGGATTGTTTAGGTCAAATTTAGAAACTTTCTTAGGGGCTTGTGACATAGTATCTCCTTGATGATTATAGGCTTCTGCATAAAAAATAGGACGCTGAAGTGCTGTTTGGATCATAGTTTCTAGACTCGAAATCCGGCTATCTTTCTCTGTTAAAAGTACCTGCGCCTCGGTTTCTGCGAATGCTTTTGTATTGTTATAAGTTGTGAAATACTCTCTATTCAGCTTAGAGTGGTCTGCATTAGATGCAGTTGCTGCACGAAGTAAGAACTTATCCTTACCTCGCTTCTCCATTGCCACAATCTCCAGTTCAGCATCAGGATTATTTTCAGCTAACTGCTTAAAAGAAATTGCGATCGCACGAGGGTCAACATCCTGATTATGATAGAGGTCTAGAGTATCAACTATGGGTTTAATGAAGTCAGCAAAATCCCCATCTTCAAACTCCTCCTCCCAATTATCCGGCTTACGACGGGGGTTCGGGTTATCTTTAGTGAGTAAGCGCATGAAGACATACCGACATTTCACCCCCTGCAATTGAGTATGACTAGTGATACCCCAATCTTCAATCGTAGCTCCCGTGAGCGTCGCACCCGTTAGATCGGCTTTATCTAATTGAGTTTGTATCAGTTTAGCTCTGGATAAATTAGCATTTTGTAAGTTAGCTCGGTTTAATTCTGTTCCACTAAAGCTAGCATCTTGTAGATTAGTTTCCTTTAAATTAATACCTCTTAGATCGAGCCGATCAAAATTTTTATATTGTCCCTCTCCAGTTATCAACAATTGTCTAATGTTTTCATATTGAAGATATTTTTTTCCGGGTCTAACTCGGTCAAGTTTAATAGTTTCCCTCCAACAAGTACGAGTGATAGTAGCCTCCCTTAAATCTGTACTTTTAAGGATAGCTCCCGTAAAATCAGCATTGGTTAAATCAGCTTTGTAAAAACTGGTTCCTCCTATGGCAGCAAAAGCAATAGCAATAGTGCGAATCCAGACATCTCTGGGGTCCCCCTTTAGAACATGCCAGCCCAGGTAAGTGGCAAGTAAGGCGAAGGCGGAGGCGGAGGCAAAGGCGGAAGCGGAGGCTATTGCAGAGGCTATGGCGAAGGCGGAGGCTATGGCTATGGCAAAGGCGAAGGCGGAGGCTATTGCGGAGGCTATGGCGAAGGCGGAGGCTATGGCTATGACGGAGGTTACGGCGGAGGCGAAGGCTATTGCGGAGGCTAAGGCTATGGCGGAGGCTATAACTACGGCGGAGGCTACGGTGAAGCCGGAGGCTAAGGCTACGGCTATGGCTATGGCTATGGCTATGGCAAAGGCGGAGGCGGAGGCAAAGGCGGAGGCGGAGGCAAAGGCGGAGGCGGAGGCAAAGGCGGAGGCGGAGGTTATACCTAGACGTTGAATAACAGCAAATAAGGCAATTATTACAACCAGTGTTGTCCAGCCGAAGACTTGTAGTTCTACGTTGCTACCAGAGTAAAATACTAAGGCTACTAACACCCCACCAAATGAGGAAATAATTCCTGATAGTCCTGACGTTATCCAGGAAACCAACAGAAGAACGATTACCCACCGTTTCTGTAATCCTGCCTTCGCTTTACAGAACTGAGTTCCAGTTAGATTAGCATTCTTAAAATTCGTTCCTCTAATATCCGCTTCACTAAAATCTGCCCCTGAAAGCTCTTTCCCCCGGAATGACTGACCTCTAAGATTTACCCTTTGGAAATCCCGTTCTCCTGCTGCATATTGTTTCAGAACTTCTTCAGCTTTCATCAGCGATAATCATATATAGAAAATGAAATAGAAAGTAGGGAACAAAAATTATCACAATTTATTTTATTTGAAGTAAATTATGTATCGCTTTCTATTATAAATTAAAACCAATAAATCAAGATTCTGGAAATACTTTCGCGAATAACTATGGAGTGGCATCAAAAATAAACTATATAGTGTTGATACACACTCCCTTCACAACCCTGCCGCTGTTCTGCTTTTGTGATCAACTTCGCTGCGCTAAAAGCGATTAGCCCAAAGGGCTACGCTACGCGAACGCACCTATACGAGGGAAGTTTAGTTGTAGTTAGTTATTATAGGACTTACGAAGTTGAGTTGGTTTTGCCCCCCAGAATTGGGGGGCAAAGTCCCCCAGAATTGGGGGATTTAGGGGGCTTTGCGTAAGTCCATTATTAGAATAAGCAGTTATTGTCAATACAGTGATAATAATTCTTAATAAACCCCTATTGATTGTGTTTCTTAACTTACAGACTGTTCCAGACAAATATCCAGGGATAGGTTGTTGTAGCTGAAATCCACTTCTACCATTGCGATACTGGGAAGGAACCGCTAAACGCGATTGGCCGTTGGCCACGCTACGCGATGAAGCAAAGCTTCCGCTAAAAGCGATTAGCCCAAAGGGCTACGCTACGCGAACGCATTAAGTTCTGGATAGGGTGCATCTCCTAAAAGCTGTTTCACCTGATGGTGCGTTACGGTGCGGGCTGTTTCAACAAGGGGCGAAGAAGCGAAAAATCATGGCTCGCCCGCCCCTAACGCACCCTACGCCTTCAACCTTCAAGCTTCTGATGGTGCGTTACGGTGCGGACTATCCCAACCCTGGCGAAGAGGCGAAAAATCATGGCTCGCCCGCCCCTAACGCACCCTACGCCTTCAACCTTCAACCTTCAACCAAAGAAACCTTCAACCTTCAAAGAAACCTTCAACCTAAACACTTCACCCAAGCCTCCCTTACCTCAGGTGAACCATACCAAAGCCCTTTCCTCCTAGGAGAATGTAGCACTTCATCAAGAGTAATATTAGTCGCTCCAGCCAAATGAGCAGCAGCAATGGGAGTAATCCCATCTCCCCAGCAATTCCCTTCTCCACAAGTGAGCTTGTAACTGTTGTAAGCCAACCAACTGCCTAAACGTCGCTTACCATAAATTGCCTTACCAGCAACACAAATATAATTGACATCTTGGTGAAACGCCCCTGGATAGTTATCATTCACAAAATCAAGATTGCGTTTAGTCCAACGTTCCTGACTGAGATGGGGTGTACCCAGAGTCACTAAGGTAGAGATATAGGAATGAGCATTCCATAACCCTACCGAGTCATCAGTAACATCTCCATGAATAGTGTAAGGCTTTTCTCCTAGATATATCCTGGCAATCCAGCCACCAGCAGAGTGACCGATTAAATTAATCTCTGACGTGTTATGCTTCTCCAACTGCTGTTTAACAGCTTGGTCGATTTTTCGCAAAATTGGCACCACAGAGCGACCACCGAGGGTAGGAAACCAATCCTGTTGGCGTATTGGTACAGTAGTTGCGGCAATCCCTAGCTGTTGTAGTGATTGTTCTAAATCACGGTATTCACTAGCGCTAGCAAAATAGCCCGGTAAAATAACAGTTGGTAATGGCATCGGTAATTTTAATTTAATATAAATTTTATAGATAATTTTAAACTTTTGTGAAACTAGGTACACTTTATGGTATAAGTGTTGGTCCTGGGGATCCTGACCTGATCACCCTCAAAGCACTACGTATATTGAAACAGGCACCAGTAGTAGCCTTTCCTACTGGAGTCCGTGGAAAACCAGGACTGGCTCAACAGATTGTCGCTCAATGGTTGGAGAATCATCAGGTGCAGTTACCCTTGACATTTCCATATGTGCAGGATACCGCTATCTTGACCCAAGCATGGCAAGTTGCTGCTGAGCAAGTCTGGAATTATCTAGGATTAGGGCAAGATGTAGCATTTGTGTGCGAAGGAGATGTGAGCTTTTACAGCACATTTACCTATTTGGCACAGAAGCTACAACAGTTACATCCTCAAAGCCTGATTCAAACTGTACCAGGGGTATCTTCCCCCATGGCTACAGCATCGGTTTTAGGATTACCCTTGACCATTCGTGATCAGCGGCTGGTGGTGCTACCAGCTCTCTATAATGTGGAGGAACTGGAAAAGGTTTTGGATTGGGCAGATGTAGTAGTCTTGCTCAAAGTCAGTTCAGTTTATCAGCAGGTGTGGCAAGTGCTGCATCGACATCAGTTGTTGGAAAATGCCTATGTGGTTGAACGAGCAACTCTACCGGAGCAGGTGATTTATCATAATTTATGCGATCGCCCTAACTTGGCATTACCCTATTTTTCTCTGCTAATTGTTAAGGTAAACCAATAGATAGCAAACCAATAGATAGCAAACCAATAGATAGCAATGTTTCAGCCATCGATTTAGTTGTTATAGCTAGGCCCAGGACCATCACTCTTATAAAATTATAAACGCTTTCAACCCCGTGTCTTTAGACCGGGGATGAAAGCGAATAGCGGCTTGACGCGCCGTGAGAAAAATATTCCTAAATAATCCGAAAGTTTAGTCTGGGTGTTGTAAAATAAAGTAAAGGAAAGTTGAGGTCGAAACTGGTGATCGTTTTAGAATTCAAGGCAAAGGGGAAAAGGCATCAATACTCCGCTATTGATGAGGCAATCCGGACAGTTAAGTTCATACGCAACAGCTGTCTCAGGTACTGGATGGACAACAAAGGGGCTAATAAATTCGACCTCAACAAATACAGCGCCGTCCTTGCCAAAAACTTTCCTTTTGCCAATGAGTTGAACTCTACTGCTCGGCAATCTAGTGCTGAGAGAGCATGGTCATCAATCGTTCGTTTCTTTGACAACTGCAAGAAAAAAGTACCCGGAAAGAAAGGTTTTCCTAAGTTCCAAAAAAACTGTCGCTCAGTGGAGTACAAACAGTCTGGGTGGCAGTTTTCCCCTGACAAGAAGTCAATTACGTTTAGTGATAAAAAGGGGATTGGAAAGCTCAAGTTGAAGGGAACGTGGGAATTGTGGCGTTTTGATAAGAAGCAAATAAAGCGAGTTCGGATAGTCCGCCGGGCTGATGGCTACTATGTCCAGTTTTGTGTTTCAGCTGATATTAAAGAAGAATTAGATCCGACTGGTACAGCCATTGGGTTAGATGTCGGGCTAAAAGACTTCTATACTGATTCCACTGGAAAGACTGAACCCAATCCTCGTTTTTACAGAACAGTAGAAAAACGTCTTAAATTCCATCAACGCCGGGTTTCTCGAAAAAAGAAAGGCTCTGCTAACCGGAAGAAAGCTATTAATAGGCTAGGTAGGACACACCTTAAGATAAGTAGGCAGCGTGAAGAACATGCCAAGAGACTGGCTCGTTGCGTAATCCGGTCTAACGACCTGGTCGCCTACGAAGACTTGAGAGTTAAAAATCTAGTAAAAAATCCTTGTCTTGCCAAATCTATTAATGACGCAGGTTGGTATCAATTCAGGAAATGGATGGAACATTTTGGAACTAAATTTGGAAAAGTAACTGTCGCAGTTAATCCCGCCTATACTAGCCAAAACTGTTCCGGATGCGGCGAAATAGTTAAAAAGTCTCTATCGACTAGGACTCACATCTGTAAGTGTGGATGTCAGCTAGATAGGGATCACAACGCCGCAATCAACATCCTTAAAAGAGCTTTGAGTACGGTGGGGCACACCGGAACTTGGGTCACAGACCTAAACGCTTTAGGAGATTTGGCCTCTACTGTTCTTGGTTCCGGCCAGGTTCAGCAAGTCGAGTCGTTGATTAAAGAATCCCCGCGTCTAATGACCGGGGAGTGTCAATAGCAACTATGGAAATACGTCAAGAATAACTGCCATGTCTGATGCTTCTTTAATTAAAAACATCCCAGAAATGCTGAGTCACCCCCTAGTGATTTCTATTACCGCTTCTCTGGGGGTTCATATGCTAATCGTACCGATATTAGGTGATTTGTTGAAGAATCAAAAGCCTAAGGGAGACTCAATGGTGCAAGTGTTGGAGTTAAGCCCTCAACAACTGAGCCGTGTGCCCAAGTCTGCTGCACCACCACTGACCCTGCCAGCTCTACCTAATGCCAAGACTCCGGCAAAGCCCTCCATCCCTTCGTTATTTAGTGCTTTCCCACCCCCTCCACCACCGCTACCTTCAATACCTCCTCTCAAGCCCCTGAAAAAAATTCCCACACCCCCACCTCTGAGATCCCTACCGATAAAACCCTTACCCACAATTGGTAAGTATCCTTTACCACTGCTAAATCGCAAAAGACCAATTATCACCAGAGGGTCTTTCCCGATCCAGCTACCACCAAAACCCAGGACACCACTACCAGCCCCACCACCGCGACCTCAGTTCAAATTCGATACAGAGTCTTTGAATCCAGGTTCCTTCCAGACCGGTTCCTTGCCAGTATTTGGGAATTCTAGCAACCAGATTCCTGACCCATTAGAGGTTCCTAACCAACAGCCACCGGTATCGGTTACTCCACCTCCTCCACCACCACAATTTTCCATCACCCCTCCTCCTTCTGAGCCTACTAAACCAGTACCTTCTAGTGCTGTTGCGATCGCACGACAACGTGAGCAAAATTTAGTAGCTCAAGTGCGGATGCGGCGGAAGCAACTGAAAAAAGATGTAACCAATACCACTGATGAGGAAGCTAGGAAAAACCTGGTAGAATGGATGGCTTTGGTAAAAGATACCTTACCCAAAAAGGAAGTCATACCAGAAGCAATAACAGTTAGTGCTACTTATCCGAAAGACGCTTGTATTAAGAAACTAGAAGGCACAACAGTCTTCGGAATTTTAGTAGGTGCTGATGGTGAAGTGACTAATGCACAGCTGATTCAGAGTGCAGGGTACGGCATTTTAAATCAGCAGGCACTGGAAGATATTCAGTTCCGCAAGTTTAACAACCAAAGTGGTACAACAAAACCCTACCAGGTCAAGGTAGCCTTTGACTATGATCAAGGCAACTGTCCTAGTCTATCGGTTTTCCAAGAGTCAACAGCTAACCAGCCAGTTCCAGCAAAGCCAAATACTGTTAGTGGGGAAAACGCTGCTGCCAACAACCCAGTAATAGTAGTGCCTAAGCCAGAAACTCCTACCAATAACTCCAATAACTCTACCGATAACAATAGGACAGTATCAGTTCCAGTAAAACCGAATAGTGCTAGGGAAAATTCGAGCACTAGACCGAGTAGGGTGTCAGTACCAGTCCGGGAAAATACCTCTAGCCAAGACTCAACTCCTAAACCCAGGAGGGTGACAGTACCAGTGCGGGACAATACCTCTACTCAGGAAAATACTCCTAAACCCAGGAGGGTGTCAGTACCAGTGCGGGACAATACCTCTACTCAGGAAAATACTCCTAAACCTAGAGCAGTGCCTGTACAGCAAAATACTCCTACTCAGGAAAATACTCCTAAACCCAGGAGGGTGTTAGTACCAGTGCGGGACAATACTCCTACTCAGGAAAATACTCCGACTCAGGAAAATACTACCAACACTACAGCTGTGCCAGTCAAGCCAGCTCAAGCTACTAATGAAAACTCAGGGAAAGAATCCGTTCCAGCAGCAGCAGCCAGTGAAGAGCAAAACTCACAAGAGGATAAAGCATGCAAGTTCAAATCTAGATCAGCTCGCAGGCGCAACAGAATAGACTCCTTTACAACACCATCGTCGAGGTCATGTAAATAAGAGCTTTCTGTTAGTTAAAGCCTGGGTTGTTGGTCAATGGAGCATTAACATTATTTTAGAATTAAGAATTAATAATTCTAGAATTTAGAATTAAGAATTAAGAATTAAGAATTAAGAATTAAGAATTTAGAATTAAGAATTTAGAATTTAGAATTAAGAATTTAGAATTAAGAATTAAGAATTTAGAATTAAGAATTAACCATTCTGCCTTCTACATTCTGCATTCTACATTCTGCCTTCTACATTCTACATTCTACATTCTGCATTCTGCATTCTGCATTCTGCATTCTGAGAGACAACCTTGGCCAATAGGCCACGCGATCGCTGAAAGCGGGACTCTCGGCAGAGCCGACGCTACGCGAACGTCCATCGCGTTCAACCCGATTAACGACTGGCAGGGAAACTGCCACCGATGAAGTGGACATCACTGAAGGTTTCAATCCATAGACGAGCGCCACAAGGCAGTGGATTATCCGGCTGATAGGTAATTCGACATGGGCCGAGGATTTCTACCTGGTTGCCATATAAATTGTTACCACTTCGTTTTACTGAAATCACTGGCTTGCGCTCTTCCGGGCGTTTGTGGATATTCGAGCCAATGTGATTGCGGTTGACATTAATCTTGGCTAGAGCCGGAGGACGACTGGTACGCCATTTGCCTTTTGGTCCTCTAGTGCCTTTAATGATTTGAGGCATATTGTTGAACAGAGGAATAATCCAGAATTTCCCACTTTTATAAGCACCCCGGACGCGACCCTTCTCTAGGAGTTGTCGCAATCGTCTCGAAGAGATTCCTAGGAGAGATGCCGCTTCGGTAGTACAAACGCACTTGTTCATAAGTTCTTATTCTAAACTATTCCGATACTTGTATTATAAAGCAAAAGCAAGCATTAAGACAACCCCCGATTAAGGAAAAGGAGAAGGCTATGGAAAATTTTGTAAATTGACCTTAGGTGTGCTATCGGTCGGACTTGAGACAAGTTTGATGCGATCGCATTCCCTGTCCCTTCCAAACACCGATTATGCTCACTCACTCATCGGGAAACTGCCAGCAGGAGATACGTTCTACATCATTACTACTACACTGAGGACAGGTTTTATCAACTGAGGAATCTACCCATTGATAGCCACAAGTCCGGCAGTGGCCAAAAATGTTGTTGTGGTTAGCGATTTCGATTTTTCTGCGCCACTCGTTAATTTCAGAGGTGTCTGGCTTGGGGGTAGGTTCCGACATAAATTTACATTGAATTAAATTATTTTAGCTAGTTTATGTAGCTATTTTTTATCTATTTAAATAATATTAATTACAAAATAAATTATATATTAATTTTATTAATTTTTCAACAATTTTGAGGTATTTTTAACCAAACTTACGTCTTAAGGCTGATCTATGATAATTTGGCTTGACAATGTAAAAATTTAGTAAATATACTGTTAATCGTAAAAAACCTTTGGTGTATCTCCTCATCATCAGGGAGCAATTAGGCTGTCAAACGACTTCAGAATTGTGATTTCAGGATGGTTAATTGCCTGATCAGTTCCGACTGATGAATTCCTAAGTCATAAGTTATAGTTTCTTGATAGTTCTGAAATCGCACAGGAAGACGAGTTGGCTATCCCTGGATAAATCAGGGTCTTGAATTCCGTGCTTTCAGCAATTCTGAATAATTTCAATAAAAGCGTTATGGAGTGCGCTCTTGGGGGTTCCCATGGGGCTTTGAAGGTGCGGACGCAGGTGACCCACGCAGCGCCAAAACCACTCGCTATTGCATCAAGACAGGGTAGCATTTTAAAAAGATTCAACGCTGACTGCCTGACACATCTTGGAAAATGGCAGTCATCAAGGGGTGCAGTGCTTCGAGCGAATACGAGTAAACCAGATTCGGTCGTAGTAATGCTGCTCAGCCTTCAAAGAAGCAAAGCTTGGTTGCTTCTAAGGCGATGGTTTCTCGACCTTCAATCGTAAATATTTGCTCCCGGGAAACTAGTAAAGTCGTTTCCACAAACTCAATCGGTAGCCCATGGATAATCCCTTGAACATCTACCAGCAGTACATTAGCAGTTGACAGGGTTGTGCGTAGCTGGAGGCGAAAGGTAGATCCAAGACCAGGGGTTGATTCGATCTCGATATTGCCGTTAAGCTGCTCAACCTTCGTGCGTAGGACATCTAAGCCGATTCCTCTGCCAGAAATTTCTGTAATAAATGTCCGGGTTGAAAAGCCAGGAGCTAAGATCAGGGCGTGAATCTGTCTGGGAGTCATTAGTTCCAGTTCTTCGTTTGTGCAGAGTCCACGCTGGACAGCAGTTTGCTTAATTTTCTCGATATCTAATCCTCGTCCATCATCTACTACTTCAATAACAATGGTGTTGGTTCTTTGGTAGCCCCTCAACCAAATCGTGGCCGCAGCAGACTTGCCAAGTTTTTCTCGTTCAGTGGGAGTCTCAATGCCATGGTCGATGGCGTTACGAACCATGTGCATCAAGGGGTCTTTGATTTCTTCCAGGATGCGTTTGTCAGCAGTGGTTTCTCCTCCTTCGATGATTAATTCTACCTCTTTTGATTGTTGTCTGGCTAAATCCCTTACCATACGGGGAAATAACTGAAACACTGTGAAGAGGGGGAGAAGCCGGAGGGTGCGAATTTTTTCGTCTAATTCCCCAGCAATGATGTCTAGTCTCGTGGTGTTTTCTTCAGCTACTCTTCTTAGAGAGTTAATCTTTTGTTCTAGGCGTTTTACATAGGAATTGGTTCCTATGGATGAAGAATCCAGGTATTGCTCTTGGCAATGAAAGGCTTTCCACTCTTCCCATAGGGTTGCCACTTCCTCAATTTCAGCCATAGCATGAGCCATGCCAATTTTGGTGACTGTTAGTTCCCCGGTTTGTGTTATTAAGGCATCAAGATAAGACGTTGGAACCCGAATAGTGTCAATCCGGTAGGGTTCACTAAGATTCGATGAAACCTCTGGAGTTACTATTAAAGGAGTTTTGTTAGGAAGCAATGGTACAGTCGGTAATAGTGGCGACTCCTCAATAGTTGCTTCAGTTGGTTCACATTGAGCTACTTGAGGGGGTGAGTCATCAGGGGGTGAGTAATGGTCTTGACCTATATCTGGAACTGCTGTGATCAAGTGGTCAAGTATCTCGGCGATATCAACCCCACTGATAGAACCAGTAACTGCTTCGTATACTAAGAGGCGCATGGCATCTATGGCTTGATAAATGCGATCGCTAACCTGTGGGCTGAAAACGGTCTGTTCACATTTTATGCTGTCGAGAATGTTTTCCAGACCATGGGCGAGGGTTTCTACATTCTCTATCCCCGCTATTCTGGAGTCTCCTTTGAGGCTTTGGGCTTCCCACAGCAACTTGTCCAAGGTAGCGTTGTCCTGTGGGTACTTTTCTAAATGCAGTAAACCGACTTCCAGTTTCTCCAAACGTTCTTCGCTACTAATTTTATAAATATCTCGCAAGTCTTCATCTTCTATAACAGTTGATGCCGGTTGGGAAACATGGCCATTTTTTAGAACAGTTTCTTGGTCTGGCTGCAATGGCTGTGAAACTGTTGCCATCAAGTAGTCAAGCATCTGTGCTGTATCAACACCACTTGCGGAACCAGTAACTGCTTCATATACCAGCAGACCCATAGCATCTATGGCTTGATAAAGGCGATCGCTAACCTGTGGGGTTAAAACTGTTTGTTGACGTTTGATGCTGCCAAGAATGTCTTCTACACCATGAATAAGGGTTTCTACATTCTCTATCCCCGCTATTCTGGAGTCTCCTTTGAGGCTGTGAGCTTCCCGCAGTAACTGTTCCAAAGTAGCGTTGTCTTGTGGGTACTTTTCTAAATGCAGCAAACCAATTTCTAATTTCTGTAAACGTTCTTCGCTGGTAATTTTATAAATATTTCTTAGTTCTTCGTCTTCTATCATGGTTACAGCACTTTTCAATTAGGTGAGGTACAAATTTTTGGATGTTAGGGAACAGCGGATCTGGGAACAGGGAGCAGGGAGCAGGGAACAGGGAACAGGGAACAGGGAACATAAATTTTTGGAGTTGTAGAAACTACTTAACTATTTTATAGCAAGTTTAATTGTTTAAGTTAAATAATTTAATTTAACTTAAACAATCAGAAATAAATAACTTTTAAAAAAAACACGATATTCCTTCCTCTATTAAAAATATCACTTATTTTTATTTAAATTAAATTTGCACCAGTACCAAAAAAATCATATCGGAAGTAATAAGAATCTATTTAAGTAATAATCAAATATTATTACTGTTTTCTATTCCCTATTCCCTATTCCCTATTCCCTATTCCCTATTCCCTATTCCCTATTCCCTGTTCCCTATTCCCTATTCCCTGTTCCCTACCTTTACAGATATCTGAGTTTAAACTTTACTAAACCATGCGCTTGAGTTCCACAGCAGCTTGCTTAAGTTGCTCAGTACCCACTCTACTTTCAGTGATGCCAATAACAGTTTCTTTTGCCCCCTTGTTAACAGTGCTCATTGCTTGGAGAACTTGTTGAATGCCATCGACTTGCTGCTTTAGATTCAGAGAAATTTGTTGATTGTTTAACACCACATTGTTGACCGCATCTGCTACCCCAGTGAAAGCTTGAGCTGTTTTTTGAGCGATTTGCACTCCGGTCTTTACTGTTTTAGTTCCTTCATCCGTCACCATCACCGTTGAATTAATCTCGTTCTGGATTTGAGAAACTAAAACATTAATCTTTTGGGCAGATTGTTTACTCTGGTCTGCTAATTTACGAATCTCTGCAGCAACCACTGCAAAGCCTTTACCATGCTCTCCCGCACGCACGGCTTCTACTGATGCATTCAGTGCCAACATATTGGTTTGGTTTGCCAATTGAGAAACCAGCTCGGAGATGTCACCAATTTGATTGGTTTGCTGACTTAGACGCATACTCTGTTTAGCGATCGCATCCACCTTCTCTTCTAAGGTAGACATGCCGTCGAGGGTTTCCCCCACTGCTTGGGTACCGTTCTGAGTGAGCTGAAGTGCCTGCTTTGCAGCAATAGCGGCAGCATCGGCTTGCTCAGCGGACTGTCGGCAAGACGCTTCGAGCTGATCCATGGTGATGGTGGTTTCATTCACCGAGGCAGCTTGTTGACCAGCAATGCGTTCTTGCTGTTCGAGGGTAGAAAACATTTCCTGACTAGAGGTGGAGATGCCATTAACCAGTTGCTTAATCAGATTCACCAGTTGGCGTAACCTTACCATTGCCAGTGGCAGCAA